>CAZJHF010000067.1:0-12943 GCA_964545505.1 uncultured Desulfobacterales bacterium
AAAATCTTTGCGTCTTTGCGTGAGAATAAATCAAAAATGCATCCCATCTCTTTTAGTAGCCTCGCTTTAGTAGTACTTCTGCCATATTAGCAAAACCGCTCTCACTGGGAATGGCAAAACCCAGGGCGTCGGCAATTCTGTCGATGATGCTAAACAAGACCGTCACATGAATGGCATCTTCGATGGCCGCATCACTGAGATCTTCAGCCCGCAGGGCATCGATATCGCCGGAATTAACGTCATCCGGCCTTAGGGTCAGCTTCTCAATCAGGCTCAGGGTTGCCCGCAGTTTTTCGCCAATGGGGGCCGTGCGCCAGTCTCTCAAAACTGCCTCGCGGGTCTCATCACCCAATGCCTTTGACGCGACCGCGCCATGGGCGCCGGTTCAAAAGGCACACTCATTTAGTTTAGATACAAAAGCAGCAAAAAGCTCGCGTTCTCCCACTGACCACTCAGAGGGACCCCGCATGACGGCATTCAGGTAGCGGCCGTAATGTTTGCCGAAGAAATCCGGGCGATACCATACCGTTCGAAGCACATCCGGAGCGCGTTCGCCCAGTTTTAACCCAATGAGGGCCAGAATCAGTTTCTTGGAGAGCTTTTGACCGCTTTCGACTTTTTTAAGACGCATCTTCCCCTCCCGTCAAAGCCGCCATACCACATCTTAGCCTTGCGATGCCGGCACTCAGTGCTGCACTAATGGTTAGCTCAAAAATACTGTCCTCTGAAAAGCCGTCAGCGCGCAAAGCATCAACATCCGCATCGGTGACTTTGTATGCATGCAGGGCAATCTTGTCCACATAGGCCTCAAGCACCTCAGGCAATCGCAGGTCATTTGCCGAAAACCGTCCGCAATGATCAGCAACCTTTTGCTTCACCGCCTGGCGAAGCTGGATATCGCTATGACCCGGGCCGTTGTAAACGTTATCCACAAGGTTTTTTATCTTGTCTACATGGCGCTCTGGTTTGCCCGCTTTCATGATCACCTCCTTATGTGGATGTAAACAAAAATTCCATAACACCAGATAGCTTGCCCTTAATCCATATCGACGTAGGTGATGATGGAGATAGCCGCTCCCTGGGGATCCTGAAATACGCACATGCGCCCGACGTTGGGGATATCGGTCAGGGGCATCACGATTTTGGCGCCAAGCGCTTCCGCTTTTTTAGCCGTTGCGTCCACATCATCGACGGTAACATAAACCCCCCACTGCGGCGGCATTCCTTCAGATCCAGGTGGTATCGGCATAATCCCCCCGATGCCTTCTTCACCGCTTTTGACAACCGTATAGGTCATATCCATATGCGTCATTTGCATCTTTTCAACAGACCAGCCGAATAATTCGGCGTAGAATTGGGTGGCGGCATCGGCGTCGGTGGTCATCAATTCACACCAGCTAAAGGCACCATGTGTTTTGAATTTGTTTTCCATAAGATCCTCCCTAAAATTGAATGGTTTTGGGTTCTCTCACATATAATTTTAAAACGTTTCAGCAACGCTTCGTGACTTTCATTTTAATATGGATATGGGGCGGCACTTTTACAATCCCGACAAAGTAAATTTTCTAGACGACCGGTCTAATTGTTGAAATCATAGACGAGGCCCAATATTCTGGATTTTAGGTTCAAATTACAGGTTCATTTTTTTAAAATATGATCAAAGATAAGGTTTCGATGAATTTTCAGGGGTGTCAGGCTTTTGGTTAGTTTCATCTGGATAATGGCACCGTGCCAGCCGGCGACGATGAAGCTGGCGGTGTCTTTTATGTTTAAATTTTTGGGTATTTTACGGTCTTGCTGAGCTGCTGCCAGAACCTGAACATGCGCATCGATCATCATATCGATGGATTCTTTGAGTTTTGTGCGAAATTCAGGGCTTAAATCGCCCATTTCCTGGGCCAAATTGCCTATCGGGCAGCCACCGGCATAGTTTTGGGATTTGAAATGTTCCATAAAAACCGTTAAAAATTGATAAATCCGGTTCAACGGCGATATGGCGGTGTCAGCGAGTGTTTTGCTGGCAATTTGTGTGAAATGGTCTGAAAAATAATCTACAATTGCCAGCCCGAAATCGCTTTTACTCTTGAAATAATTATAAAAAGATCCCTTGGGCACTCCAGCGGTGGTCAGTATTTCCTGAATACCGGTGTGGTTGAATCCTTTACGATGGATAATGTCAGCGCCGGTCTCTATGATTCGGTCTCTTGTATTTAATGGCATTTAATGCGCTCCTTTGGATTCATAAATAAGGTTCTGTTTAATAATTAGACCGGTCGTCTATAAAAGTCAAGCATTTATTGAGATTATTATGGTGATCGGTGTTCTAAATCGGGTTTTGTCAAAATTACCAGCAAAGGAAAATATGCCTAAATATAACCTGCTGGTTGAGATCGAGCGAGGCTATAAGTGTGGGATAAATCGACATTCTTTAAAAAGCGGTTTTCAAAATGGTTTCATTAATCAGAATCAGGATTTAATCCCACTTACTCACATACTTTTGTTTGCATTCCGGGCATTCAACAATACATGTTCGTTTGACCTGGGCTTTTGATCTTCCCGCCAAAGGTTCAACGGCAACCGTATCCAGCAGGGTGCTGCCACAGCACATTCCCAGTGGTTTGATGGGACGCAGCGTATAGGCAAGGCTGCGATAGGAAGCAAGTGTAGGCTCTTTATTCATAAGGAATACGTCGCTGGTAACAAAGGGGGGGGGCGAGCGCGAAGCTAAGGCGGACAAGTTCGACCTGGATGCAGACCGAATACCGGAAACAAAATAATGGGTGCACAAGAGCGAAATCAATCCGGCGTGAATGTCCCCCCTGAACCCACTCAATGCCTTATGATATGATTTTTATCCGTGCACCCAGGGCACTTTTTAAAATATCAGACACTTTTGAAATATAGATGACAACTGTAAATTACCGATGTCTGCCGGAACCTTATTCCTAAAAGGGAGAATGGTTTCCCTTTGGTTATCAGATTGCCCCTGAAGCGGAAAAGGCCAAACCGAACTTCAGGGGCGGCAGGTGGTAGGTTGCATGAAGGTGCAAACCTAGGTTTATTATATAATAATCATCAGCTCAATAGCACAACCGAAAAAAATCCTTGTAAAACTCTAGTATTATTTAGGGTTTAGCCCTGGGACATCAGATAGGTTCTGAGGTTTGCTTTTCTGGTTTTTAATCCCAGTTTTTTACGAATATTGGTGCGATGAAACTCGATGGTTTTCAGGGAAAGGCTCATGATGGTGGCAATTTCTTTGTTGGTTTTTCCCTGTTTGACAAGGCCGGCAATTTGAATTTCCTGGGGGGTCAAATGATAATAAATTGAAGACAAATTGCGTGCAAAAGGTGAGATGATATCGTTTAGATTTGTTTCAATAATCTCCAGATAGGTTTTTTGTCTTGAATTAAGGTTGCTTCCGTGCAGCTTTTCCAGATAGGGATCAATATTCTTTTTTACATTGGAGAGCACCCTTTCCTCAAGTTCAGCTTTGTCTTCCTCCCTTTTTTTTAACAGCACGCGTAAGGCCGCATTGACCTCTTCAAGTTCTTGGCTTTTGGTTTCCAATTCTTGCTGCTTTTTTTTTGAAGCCTTTTGGGCAGTTTTGCGCTTTGTTATATCGACAAAAGCGCCGAACATCGCCAGGGGTTCTCCGTTTTCATCTCTAATCAGGTTGGCGCTGAATTCAACATTAAATACGGAGTTATCTTTGCTTTTTGCCAGATCCTGTCCGGCTGAAAATCCCTTACAGTGCAGTTCCTCAATGGTCTGGCCGATACGCTGCCCTTCCCAGAATTCAAGTAGGTACCGTCCCAGAATTTCCTGCTTATTATCATAGCCCCATAGCCTTACGGTAGCGTCGTTAACATAAATTAATTTGCCTTCCAGATCCGTCATGCCGATGGCATTGATGGAGCATTCCACCGCCTTGCTCAACAGGGTCAGATACTTATCTTTTTCAATGGGTTCCATAATCCACCGACATCCATTACGAGTGTTTCTGGAAAACCGGAAAAAGGCCAGCAGTGTCAATCGGTATGGCGCTATGGGCTTAACACCAAAACTTCTGATAATTAATAAAAACGGTAATTAATGTCAATAATATTAAAATCATATGATACATTGTGGTGATAGGTTTGACAGAGGTACTCAATGGATAGGACAAGAAAAGCGGAATTCATTGTTATTGGGTGTGATTTAATCTTTTTCAGTCTGGATCATTTCGGCAGCGACATTTGAATGTCTATCTCCCCGTCCAGCGCAACCAGATGGCTGCGGTCCAGCCCCAGATGGCGTTAAACACCACCACGAACAGGGGCGTGAGCATGCCCAGCTCAAGACCCATGGCCCCTTTATGGGCCTTCATCGGAAATACCATAAAAAGCTGAACCAGGGTCGGACCCAGACTATATAGAAAACCCCGGGACCAGATGCGCGTCTGCATCATCGGCAACAGAAACAACATCCCCCAGATGCCGCCCCATACCAGTCGTGGATATAACCACGCTGCCGAAAGCTTGGGCGCTATTTTTACCCCCGCTGCGGCTGTGATGCCGAACTCTCCGGCACCCCAGACCGCCAGGCTATTGAGCAAGCCGCCTAACACACCGGCGGCAAATACCAGACTTATTTTGCGAGCCAGACTGTGCATTAACCCATCTTTCTTACTTTTGATTCAATAGCTAACCTAATCATCTTTTCCGGTAAGTCCAAAAAGGAGGCGGTCATATTGCAGCCAGGCATTGAGCAGTATAAGCAGGCAACGGGTCCGATAATGGTATGCTCGCTTGCTGTAAAACTAAAAAAGCACTCCTGCCCTTATGGTTGGAATGCCCTTATCATTGTGCAATTCGATCGTCTACCTTGACAAATATAATACGAACCGCTTCACCATTCAGGGAGGCTGTTATGATCCCTGGCACCGTAAAAGAGGGTCAGAGTTGATCACTCCAGAATTTCGAGAATGACGCGTTTTTTAGCCTTGCCGGAAGCAGCGTTTAACACCGTTCGAATCGCCTGGGCAGTTCTGCCATGCTTGCCGATGATCTTGCCCATGTCTTCTTTTGCGACTTTAAGCTCCAATATCAATGCTTGTCCACCTTCTACTTCGGTGACCATTACCTGTTCCGGGTTGTCAACAAGTGCGCGCGCAATTTCGCTGATCAATTCTTTCATGGCTCCAGGTCCTTTGTTAGCGGTTACATTTTAGCTATCCAGAGCAGTGCTGACGCTTTTTTGGTGTTATCGTCCATTGAAGGCTACCCCAGCATACCGAAAGTCCGAAGAGAAGTCAAAACCCTAATAAAAAAATGAATGATTATTTTATTTTGAGCGCAGCCCATCAAATTGTCATATTGGCCAAAGAATCGGTTGCGTTTGGTGAGGCTTTACCGGGCTGAAAGAGGCATTTGATGAAGGTGTTCATATGAAACCGATTTTATACGGCAGCCAGTTACTTGAGGCATCGGGCAGTATTTTTATAGCGGTTGTTAAAAATTCGATCCGATAATCTGTCATTGCGAGGCGTCTGGCGACGAAGCAATCCTTTGAAAGAGTTTAGATTGCTTCGCTTTGCTCGCAATGACATGTTGCTTGGCGCTGCTCGCAATGACGCTTGAAAGAATCGCCAAGACAATCGGAACATATTTTTGACAATTATTATAGATCGATAGCGGAATAAAATATCAGGGGTTGAATGGAAAAATTCCCCGATGCCTTAGCACCATTAAATTCCGTCTGGACAAAATCAAAAGGGCGGCTCGTTAGAGTCGCCCATTAAGGAGGAGAACAGATGAAGGTCTGTAGGCTGCAGAGGCGTCACCTGTTCCATTAGTGATAACATAAGATCGGCAGAAGGGTTGTCAAATTCATTGGCTTTTGTTTATTCAGGGTCAGCCGGAAATCAACTTATCCGGTTGCCGACTCCGGTCGTCATCCGTAAGATCCCGTCTGCCGGATATTTGACGCAAATCTTCCACCACCGTATAAAAACAGGGCACCAGAAGCAGCGTAATGACCGTAGCGAAGACAATTCCAAATCCCAGGGAAACGGCCATTGGAATGAGAAAGCGGGCCTGGCGGGATGTTTCAAAAATCATGGGCGTCAAACCGCCGAACGTGGTCAGGGTGGTCAACATGATGGGCCGAAACCGTTGAATGGCGGCACCCAGGACGGCTTCATGCCCGGTCATCCCCGCTTTGCGATTCTGGTTGGAAAAATTAATCAGCACCAGCGAGTCGTTGATCACCACCCCGGAAAGGGCCACAACACCAAACATGCTCATCACGCTCAGGCTGTAACCCATGATCAGATGCCCGATCACGGCACCCACGATGCCAAACGGGATGCACAGCATGATGATAATCGGCTGGATAAAGCTGTTGAACGGCAGCGCCAGCATGGCATAGATGACGACCAGGGCCATCATCAGGCCAACCGTCAGACTGCTCATGCTCTCGCGTCTGTCGGCCTGCCGGCCTTCAAAACTGAAAGCAAGGCCTGAATATTGTTTTTGCAGCGCCGGCAGGGTATCGCCCCTCAGCGATTGCAACACCTGATCGGTTTTGCTGCGGGGTCTGACATCCGCTGCCACGGTCACGATGCGGCGCCCGTTCCGGCGATCGATGGTCGTATAAGCTCGGCCGCGCTCTATGGTTACCGCCTCTTTCAACGGTACCTCTGTACCGGCGGGCGTCCGCAGAATCATTTGCTCAAGATTGTATTCAGAGACCCGCTCTTCTCTGGGCAGCCGCACCATGACCTTGACTTCGTTGCGCCCCCGTTGCTGGCGCAGCACTTCGGCACCATAAAAGGCGTGGCGAACCTGGCGGGCGACCTCCCGGGAGCGCAGTCCCAGGCTGCGGCCCTCCGGTTTGATCTGAAAATCAATCTGCTGCTTGCCCGGAGAAAATCCATCATCAATGTCGGTGACGCTGGGGAAAAATCCGAGGGCGGCGGCCAGCTCTGCGCTGGCCTTTTCCAGGACGGCGATGCGCCGATGACTCAATTCCACTGAAATGGCTGCGCCGCGGCCCGGCCCGCCGGCATCGGATTCGAATTTGAGAAATTCCAGACCGGAAAGGCTGCCGACGCGTTCCCTCCACAACTCGGTCAGCCTGGCGGTTGAAATCGGCCGATCATCCGGCGGCGTCAAATACACCCTTACAGTGGCAAGATTTCCGTTGACAACCGAAAAAATGCCGCGCACCAGCTGGTCACCGCCATTTTCCTGGGCCACCTGCTGGGCGGCCTCCACCAGGTACCGCTGAATGCGGTCGGTTTTTTTAACCGCGGTGCCGAAGGGCAGTTTGGCCGTTGCCAGCGAGTAGTCGGATTCCACTTTGGGAAACAGTTCAAATCCCATTCGGCCGCTTTTGACATAGGCGACAGTGATGGTCAGCACCGCCACCCCGATGGACAGCGTCAGATACCGATTGCGCAGGGCCAGATCAAGAAACGGTCCGTAACGGGTGCGAATGAGCCGACCGAAAAATTCGCTAAAGCGCGCCTGCTGTGCCATCAGCCAACCGATGGGCCCGCCCGGATTGGGGCGCCGGCGATGGCCGATATGCGCTGGCAGGATGAAAAGACTTTCAATCAGCGACACCGCAAAAACACTGACCACCACAAAGGGTATGTGAATGAATATTTTGCCCATAAAGCCGGACACAAAAAACATTGGGGTAAAGGCCACCATGTTGGTTAATACGCTGAACGTGATAGGCATTGCAATTTCGCGGGTTCCGCGCAAGGCCGCCTCGTACCAGTCCAGTCCACGCTGACGGTGATGGTAGATGTTTTCACCGACCACAATGGCATCATCGACCACGATTCCCAGCGTTACGATAAAGGCAAACATGGAGACGATATTGATGGATGCTCCGATGATCGTCAAAAATAGAAAAGATCCCAGAATCGAAATCGGTATGCCAAGGCTGACCCAAAAAGCCAGACGGGCCTCTAAAAAAATGGCCAGCAGGATAAACACCAGGCCGAGTCCCAGGTAGCCGTTACGCAGCATCAGATTCATACGCTGGCGATAAATTTCGGATCGGTCATTGCGGGCCTCCAAGGCCAGACCGGGAGGTAGGATTTGATTGATGGTTTCCATTTGCCGGCGCACGGCATCTGAGACCGAGATCGGCGTCTGATCACCGACACGATAGACTTGAATCTTAACCGCCGGCAAGCCGTTATAGGCGGCAAAATTGTCGGTTTCTTCAAAACCATCTTTGATCGTGGCGATATCTTCCAGCAGCACCCGGGTGCCGTCATTGGCGGTGATAATCGGAATTTTGCCGAATTCTCGACCGTAATCCCGCCGTTCCACCATGCGCACCAGAATATCACCGCTTTCGGTTTTGATGGCACCGGCGGGCAATTCCACCGATGCCCGGCGGATCCGGCCGGCAACCTCTTCCAGGGTCAGGTTGTAGGTCCGCAGGGTTGCCTGGGAAATTTCGATGCTAATTTCATATTTGCGCACCCCCTCCATGTCCACCTGGGTAATGTCCGGATCCTGCAAGAGCCGGTCGCGGATATCTTCGGCCACTTCCCGCAGAATCCACTCGCTTTGATTACCGTAAAGTGCCAGCGAAACCACCGACCGCCGGCGCTCTGCAATCACCACCTGGGGTTCCTCTGCTTCTTCGGGAAATGAGGTGATGCGGTCCACTTCGTTTTTGATGTCCTGGGCCAAGCGCTCGATGTTATCGCCTTCTATGATCTCAACATTGACCGTGCCGATGCCTTCACTGGCAGTGGCGGTAAACTCCTTAACGCCCTCGAGTCCATTAACAGCCTCTTCTATGGCCAGGACAATAGCGCGTTCGACCTCCTCCGGACTGGCTCCCGGATACGGTACGGTAATCCTGACGATATCGAGTTCAAAATCAGGAAATACTTCCTTTTTGATCTGAAGGGCCCAAAAGAGCCCGCCGACCAGGAAAATGGCCATCAGCAGGTTGGCGGCCACCGTATGGCCGGCCATCCAGGCAATGGGGCCGCGATGAATATTTTTTTCAGCGGTTGTTTTCATTGGCATCAATATTGTTGCCGAGCGGCTTGAGAATGGTGCGGTGCCTAGCGGGCGATCTGCACGGGCATCCCGTCAACCGGAGCGGGCAGCTCTGACACGATCAGACGATCGCCCGGCTGGAGGCCGTCTCTGAACAAAACCGTCTTGGTATCCCGCCAGAGGACATCCACAGCGCGGATTTTAAGCGTATTTTCGCTTGAGGCCACCCAGATGCGGCTGTTGTCGCGCAGCGCGGGGCGGGGGATACGATATACATTGTCTAACTGTCGCCCTGAGATTTCGAGGCGCACATATTCTCCGATTAAAAGCGGTAGCCGCGTTTTCCGTTTCTCATTTAAGCCTAACGGGTCTTTAACCTCTATGAGGACCCGCGCCATGCGGCCCTCCTGTTCCAGATCTCCGAGTAATTTAATGACCGTGCCGGAATGTTCATATTCATTGCGGTGGAAGATACGAACCTTTGAACCGGTTTGATTGGGCTGGCGTGGGATGCTGATCCAGTTGAGACGATCCACGGGAATCGAGGCCTGGATCCAGTATTCATCCATGCCGATCAACTCGGCCAGCTGCTCCTGGCCGGACACCTGCGAGCCGGTATCTACAAATTTTTTGCGGATGATGGCATTGAAGGGGGCCTTGATCCGGGTCCTGGCCAGATCGAGTTTGGCTTTTTGCAGATCGGCCTTCTCGGCAGCCAGTTTGGCGCGGGCGGCTTCCAGCTGGGGCTCTTTGGCGGCCAATGCCGGAATATCAGCGTTTTCAGGATTGTTTTTATTCAGCAGCCGCCATTCCTCAATAGCTGCTTCGGCTTCTTCTTCAGCGACTTTTAAAACACTTTCCGAGTCCTTTACCCGGGCTTCAGCCAGCGTGACAGCCAGTTCATAATCGAGCGGATCGATGCGCAGCACTTCTGATCCTTTTTTTAAAAAGCCGCCGATCGTAAATTGGGGGTGAAGCGCCACGATTTCGCCGGATACGCGCGATTCGAGAACGATCTCTTTGGCCGGCACCACGGTTCCCATTGCCTGAACGGCAACATTGTGAATGCCGGGCTGTATCTGGACAACCTCTACCAGTGGCGCTATTTTGGCAGGCGGCCGCCGGCGTGCTTTGGGCGCTGTCTTGGTAATATATGCGGCACCGATGATGCCGGCGACAATGACCGCCAGCGACAACCCGATATTCAATAACAGGCGCCGCCGGCTGCGGGGCCGACCGGTCCGGCTCGTCTCGTCTGCCGTTGTGATTTGTTCGTCCATAATTACAATAATTTAAGCCTTAAAGCCTAAAAGGCAATCTTTATGATCGAACTCATTATAAAGATTGAAACGATTGAAGTAAAGGAATTCGTCCTGTGGGCATTCATTAGACAGCCTCTTCAACATCCGTTGCTGAATTGTGGTATGGATGCGTTGCGCACCCATCCCGCATCATGTGAAAATGCGCTTCGGGTCGGCGGTCCAAAATTTTACGAAAGAAATCGAGACAAAACAGTAAGCAGCAGCAAACATATCCCGAACAAAAGCAAAGAATGTAATGTTTTGTCCTTCGGCAGGGTCTTCCTTTGATCATTGCTTTGGGTATTCATTGCCTTCAGCGCATCTATTTTTAGTTTGATCCATTCAGGCTTACGGAGTCATCCGCCCGGAGCCCTTCAGCGGGCTCCGAGCGGATCTTTGAGGTGGCTGCTAGCGGGATTTCCGCATTAACATCTTAGCCTGCTCCTGGGTAATGGTTCCGTCGGCTACGCCTTTGTCTACCAGCCGGCTCATAATCTCACGACGCTGGCTGTGTGTTTCCATTTTTTCGAGGATTTCTTTTTCCTGTTCTGCTGTTATGCTTCCATCGGCAACCGCCGATTTGACAAGCCGGTTGACTTTGGCCTGCAGGGTCGTGCGAAACGCCTGGCGGTCGATGTCCAAATCTTCCATGACGGCGCGCATTCGCCGGCCCTTGAGTTGCGTTTCAATGGCTTCTGCCGATTGGCCCGTCATTTCTGAAAGGGTCTGAACCATCAGGTTTTTTTGTTGATATTTTGCCAGCAGCATCAGGTCTCCGCCTGAACGGTGACGTTTAAATCCAAATCCCTGGCGGGCGCCTTTGGCCGGGTCATCGGCCAGTGACAGTCCTGAAAAAATGAGTCCCACCACCAGTACACAACTTAAAATGATCGAGTGTTTTGTTTTCATGAGAACCTCCTTCAGTTTCTCTGTGTTAGATTGAAATGTTGCGTTTAACCTGCACTGAATTTAACAATTAATTGTGAAGCAAATATGAAGTATTCGTGTTAACATTATAGAGATTTCAGCTCAGAACCGCTTCGGACTGCAGGACCCGTGAGCATTTCTGCCAAATGGTTAATCGATTCTGTTTCCCGCCCTTTTACGAACCAGCCCGCCACGGCGTCCCATTTTTTGAGCGCGATTTTCCTGCCAAACTTGATATCTGTTGATCTGCTCTTCTGTCAGCACCGTCTTTATCTGTGAATGCGTATCTTCCCGCAACGCCTGCATTTGCGACCTTAAAGCCTGTCTGTCCACAGTGCCCTGCGACCTATGGGCTTCGAAAACGGCCTTTCTTTGTTGCATCCGATGCTCAAGAATGGGCCGGATTTGCGCCACCTGCTCATCGGTAAGGTCTAATTGCTCACTCAAGACGGCGATTCGACGCTCCAGGTCACCGGCAGAATGCTTCCGAAATGCAAGCGCTTCGTGGCAAAATACAAGAATTGCCACTATGAAGAAGATGGAAAAATTAATCCGCATGCGATTATAGGACAGTTGCGCGGTTTTTATCGAAATGGGTTTGTTCTGTATCTGCATCGTAAGATATTCCTTTCGCCAGATGATTGATTGTTACACTGGATTCGAGAGGTGTTCGATGGAATGACAACCTCATCGCGGCCACCTCAAGCTTCAGGCAAAGGATAACAATCAAATGTGGAGAAAATATGAAGAACTGATGAGAAGGTTATGAAGGGCAGGGATTCGGTTTGAAATATGCGCTAAAGTGTATTAGTACCAGTAGTGTGTATGATACTTTAAATCCAACTTAATGCCCGAAGATGAAATTTAAACTTTCCTATAAAATTTTTATCGCCTTTACATTGATGTCGCTGCTGGTTGTGACCCTGCTGGTCGGCATCATGCGCTTTTATGTTGCCCGCAATTTTGCAGATTATGTCCACAGATCTTTGTTGGAGCGCCACAGCGATTTTAGCTATGCCCTGGTTGCTGAATATCAGGCGCACAACGGGTGGCAGGCGCTCAAGGATAACGCGGACCGCTGGGAGGAAATATTACGCACCAGTTTGCCTCGCAAAGATGTTGATTCCGGCCGGCGTCCTCCACGGCCGCCCGAAGTGGAAAGCAGAAAATCCGGTATCACTGCCCAGGAACTGCCGCCGCCGAAGCCTCGCGGGCGTATTGAGCGATTGGCCCGCCGGCTGGTGCTGTTTGATGGCGCCAAACAACATGTGGCCGGGGGCCGGGCCCGTTCCACCATGGACAGGTACGCCTTGCGCAAAATTGCAATCGATGGCCGGACCATCGGCTGGTTGGGTCTGCATAAACGGGAGCTTCTGACAAATCCACTGGCAGCGGGGTTTTTAAAACAACAGTCGCAGATGTTTTACATTATCGGTGGAGCGATATTGGTGCTGGCTGCCATCGTGTCCTTCATTTTGTCCAGGCATCTGCTGGCACCCGTCCGTAAACTTACCGCCGGGACCCGGGACTTAGCATCGCGCAAATTCGATACCCGCATCGCGGTCCAGGCCAAAGATGAATTGGGTCAATTGGCAGCCGATTTTAATACAATGGCCGATACGCTGGAAACATACGAACGCATGCGCCAGCAATGGATTTCCGATATTGCCCATGAGCTCAGGACGCCCCTGTCGA
>CAZJHF010000068.1:0-10364 GCA_964545505.1 uncultured Desulfobacterales bacterium
AATTAAAATTATACGCTGCGCTTTTTCTCCTCCTCACGCCTCGCTATCGTGCAAATTTCAGAAGTCGGGGCGGAGTTTAGCCCCGCCCATAAATTTGATAAAATATATCTAAAATAGATTTTAGACAGATAGGACTAGAAGGGGTTTTGGTTGATATTGCGGATCGAGGCCGGATCAGTCTTCGAATTCGTGCCGATAGGTCTTGCCGGATCCCATCATCACGCTGATGGGGTGCAGGGTTTTGATGTTTTCACAGACAATTTTAATGGCCGCAGCAATCGGTATGGAAATCAACGCCCCGACAATTCCCCATAACCAACCCCAGAATAAAAGCGAAAGCAACACCACCACCGGGCTTAAATTCAACTGATCCCCCATCACTTTGGGAGCCAGCGCATTTCCCATGCCCATCTGGATGGTGGTCACCGAAAAGAGGGTGATGACCGCGGGCCACAATGATGGGTAATATTGAACCAGGGCGAGTAAAACCGGCGGAATGGAGGCCACAATCGAGCCGACCGTTGGAATAAAATTAAGAAAAAACGCCAGCGCTCCCCAGGTAACGGCAAAATCCACACCGATAAATTCCAACACCAGCCATACCAGAACACCGGTCGTAGAGCTGATCAAAAATTGCAATGACAGATAGCGCCGAATCTGGCCGGTAATCGAAAAGGTAATCTGGCTGATCTGGTCAGCATTCTCAGCTGAAAAAGACTTGAGAATTTTGTAGCGGAAAAAAGGTTTGCCCAGCAGGATGAAAAAAAGAAAAATAATGACCAGGACCAGCTGGGAAATAAACACAAAAATGGATCGTGAAAGCGAAGCCAGAAAACGGCCAATGTTTTGCCCCCAGTTTATGCCGGCCAGGGGATCAAACTCCAGGTTCCACCTGCTGGTGACCAGTGTGATCAATTCTGTAAAGCGCGCATGGTATTTTGGATAAGCAGCTGCAAACGCAGCAAAACGCGCATATAAAAAGGTGAAAGACAGATAAAAAATCCCAACTAAAACGATCAGGATGATAACAACCGCCAGAGTGGTCGGTATTTTGCGGGCCGTCATAAAGTTGATGGCCGGGCCGATGAGAAATGACAGCAGCCAGGCAATAAGCAACGGCAGAATGACCGATTGCGCGGATTTTAATACAACCCCCACGGCAATCAGCACCAGGATACCCAGAAAAACAAATGTAATCTTGCCTTTATCAATTTCCATTGTAAGTTCTTTAACCACTCGGACAGCTGAAAAATTTTGGCCAAGACTATCTCAACCCAGACCACCGGGTCAACCGCAAAGTTCCAAACCCCCGCATACTAAAAAATTAACATAAATCTAATTTGATCGATTGCCGAGGTTGCTGCAGCTACACGGAAAATGCCGTTCCGCTATAGCTGACTATGCGGGACGGCATTTGACACAGTAGATGTGGTGAGATCGTCAATCCCGAAGGGTTTCAAATTTTAAATAAAAAGAGGTAGAATTCATCCAGCACTATAAAAAAATCCTTTAAAATTTGAAACGATCAAAATTTTTGGGCGGCTGCCTGCAATAATTGCTGAACAGAGGGGTCAAACCAACAGTTCAGAAAATCATTGGCATCAGATTGGCGTATTTTTTCGTACCGGGAACGCACTGCTTCAACCCGATTTTTCTTTGCCAGCGCGAGCCCCCCGGCCGGCATATGCGTCAGGGCAGCGATTTTGGCAACAGCCGTAGCTTCCACATCTTCTTCGGAAACAACGGCATCCACCAGGCCGATTTCAAACGATTGATCCGGCTCCAGGAATTCTCCGCTAAACACCAGTTCAGTGGCCCGGCGATCACCGATAATTTGCCTTAAAATTAAATCGGCCAGTCCAGGTACTGACAGTCCAATTTTGACTTCGTTAAACCCGATTAAGTTGCGGCCTGCGCCAACGAACCGGAAGTCGGTACTCAAAGCCAGGACGCCTCCTCCGGCGGTGGCATGACCGGCAATGGCACTGGCGGTAGGCATTGGCATCGTGTACAAATCCAAGAGTGTTTGGCTAAGGTCTACATAATAATCAATCATCTCTGCACGGCCCAGTTGAAGTAAGCCCGGCAAATCCAGGCCAATGCAGAAAAATTTATCACCGCCGGCCAGTACCATCCCCCTAAATTCATTCTTTATACGTTTCAACGCCCTGGTCAGATCATGTACCAATTCAGGACTGATGGCGTTGGTGACGCCGTTGGTTAAACGTAGAAAGGCTAAGTCATCGTGCGCCTCGAGGTTGACTTTAGGCATAAATCCTCCGGATGGCTCCTAAAATATGTGAAAGGCCAACGCCGGCTTTTTCTTTGACCACAACATCCGCAGCTGAAAAAGCAGGCACGATGTTGACTTCCACGATTTTGGCCCCTGTTTGCTGGGCCACAGCGGGCAGGGATGCTGCCGGCTGGACCACCGCGGAAGTACCGATGACCAGCATCAATCTACAGTTCGCAGACTCCTGATAAGCAGTTTCCAGAGCGCCTTCAGGCAGCTGCTCGCCAAATAATACCGTGTTGGGTTTGAGCACCCCACCACATTCGCAATAAGGTGGCGTTCCCTCCGGCACGCCGGGAGCCAGGTATTCTTTGTTGCATTGCAGGCAATAGGTTTCTCTGAGGCTGCCATGAATTTCCGTTACGTTTTGGCTGCCGGCTTTTTTATGCAGGCCGTCTATGTTCTGGGTAATCACATGACACACGATACCCATTCGTTCCAGGTCCGCCAGTGCGAGATGTGCCTTGTTGGGCTGATAGGTATCATAGTTGCGGATAAATTCACCGCGAATGGTCCAGTATTTAGAGGGGTCCTGCCGAAATGTCTCGATGGACGCATACACCATGGGATCATATTTTTCCCACAGGCCGCCTTTGGAGCGAAAAGTGGGAATCCCGCTTTCGGCTGAAATCCCGGCACCTGTTAAAGCAACAGCGGGCTTTAGATCCACCATCTGGTTTGCTATTTCCGCGTAAAGCTTATCCATCTTAATGCCGGTCATTTCAGGCCAGGTATTTTGATTAAACTCAAAGATAAGCGCATCTTTGATTATCATCCTGCTCCTGCGTGAAAGAAGGAGTCGGTGATTTAAACCGTTTAATGGGTCCCAGGGGGATCAAACGATCCCTCTCGATGTGAAATTCTTGAACCCCGTCACTGTATGTAATCAGCGCTTTTGTCGGTTTTATCAGAAGCAGTAAGTTATCATTGCGTTTTTCTTTGCTGATAATATCACAAGTCACCGTCAAATGAACAAGAGCACAGGGAAATTTAATGGTCGCATGGGTCGGTCCCAGATATATCAGCGATGCACGGCATTTGCTCCTGGATAATTGGTAAAGCTGTTTCGGGGGCAAATCCGATGTGACCCACAACTGGACTTCACTTTGCTGCTGATGTTTTCGGGCAGTCTGGCTGACAGCAACGCCATTTGAACAGGAATAAATCAGACGAGCCTCATCTTCTGAATGCCGTTCGAATTGCATCAACGGGCCACATTTATTGTTGAAAAAGCTGGACCATCGATAAAGGGATTCCTTCCTTTCAGTTTCCCGAAAAGAGGTGCAACCCGAAACAAGCAGACTTACACAGAAAAATAACAGATAAAGATATAAATATTTTTTCAATTGCTTTTTTTAAAGGGATGGTGTGAATACCGGTAGTAACTTTGTGTTCTATCTATACCGCTTGTCATTATAATGTTCCGAAAAAAGGATGGCGGCATAAGTGTTGGAGCAAAAAAACGTCCTGCAATCGGAACGTTTTTTTGACAACGACTATAAAATTCATTCAAGTGGATGTCTTCGATTTAAACAACCAACGCAGCCATGTCTCTTCCAAATAGGCCGATACGGTCCCCTGCCTTGACCACAACGTCCAACTCCCAATCGAGCGGGTTTTTGCGAACCTGCGGGTAACGCATCCAGTAAGCCATTTTACTGCGGGATACGAGCAATTTTGAATTGAGAAAGATTGTATATACGGCATCGAGCGGAATTCCAATACGCGCCAAAAGCGCCTCCACTGTTTCCTCAGGATCAACTGAGAGTTTTAAAATTCCGCCGGGATCTGTTTCGGATTCTTTGAGGTATTGTCGCAGTTTGCCGTAAATACGAATTTCAACCATAGCTGTTATCCTTTGGGGAGCAACCGACCGATAAGAAACCTTACCAGAAAGATGGCGGATGACGAGCGCTTAACATATTGTTATTTTAGGTACAGAAAGTAAGGTCGATTCGGCTTAAATATCTTCAAATTTTAATTCCGTGCTCACATCGATACTGCCTTTGATCGATCGCGCAACCGGGCAAAAATCAGCGTGGAATCCATGCACTTTTTGAGCGGTTTCCTGCTGCTCCGGCTTCAATTTAAGATGATAGGTTACATGAATACGGCGGATGACAAGCACCTTACCGTCCTTTTCAATCTCCCCTCTTGCTTCTGTAATCAGCCGCCCTTCGCCGGCCGGAATTTCACGCGCTTCCAGCGCGCCGCCAAAAGTGCCGGTCAGTCAGCCGGCCGTTGCCGCAACGACATAATCCAGGGTAGTTGCGTGCGGCTCGTGGACCTGTGGATCAACACCGTAATGCTCGGCAATTTCAGAATGCACACCAAATTTCACCGGCACATCTTCGTGCGGCAAATATGCACGCCGAAAAGGGCCTTTGACGCGCTCAATTTTTACCTTGGATGTGTAAACAACATTTTCGCTCATAGGATCTCCTTTCAAATTATTCAAACGCAAACTGAGTGCTGATTCGCTTTAATGATCCGGTAGCAGTAAGATAACCACAAAGTCACGAAAATCACAAAGAACAATAAAATAGATATTCGTTAAAATTCTTTTAGAAACTTCGTGCCCTTTGTGTCTTCGTGGTGAAAAAGTTTTTTAAAATAAGGTATATTCTTCAATTTTAGGTGACTAGCTGCTGCCGTCTTTGAGGCGCTGGGCAATGGCGCGGGCGGAGAGAATACCGCTGGCCGAAGCCTGGATCAGACCGCGGGTGATACCGGCGCCGTCGCCGATGGCAAACAAATTTTCCACACCGGTTTCCAGCTCTGGAGACAGCTCAATGCGATTGGAATAAAATTTGACTTCAACCCCGTATAACAACGTATGGCGCGAATAGACACCCGGCGCTATTTTTTCGAGCGCCCGCAACATTTCAATAATACTTTGAAGATGCCGGTAGGGATAAACGAAACTGAGATCACCGGGAGTGGCCTCGGGAAGCGTTGGTCGTGTCAGACAGCGATTGATGCGCTCCGGTGTGCTGCGACGCCCGGCCAGCAAATCGCCCAATCGCTGAACAATGGGCCCATTGCCCAAAAGGTTTGCCAGCCTGGCAATATACAACCCGTATCCAATCGGGTCGTCAAATGGTTCGGTGAACGCGCTGCTGACCAAAATGGCAAAATTGGTATTATCGCTACTTTTATAGGTATGACTGTGGCCGTTTACCGTGACAACCTGTTTGGTTTTTTCGATAACCACCTCACCATAAGGGTTCATGCAAAACGTGCGCACCTTTTCATCGAAGGTTTTGGAGTAATAAATCAGCTTTGATTCATAGATAATATCGGTAATTTCCTTTAAGACCGCGGCCGGCAGTTCCACCCGCACACCGATATCCACCGGACTGGCCTGGGTTTTTAGTCCCAGGGATTCTGCCTGCTTTTTCATCCAGCTGGCACCCGAGCGCCCCGGGGCGGCAACAACAAACTGGCTGGTAAAGGTCTCGCCGCTTTCCAATTTGACACCCTGGATGTGGCCGTTTTCAGCCAGAAGACTTTCAACCGGGCTGCTGGTTCGGGTATCGACGCGATCCACCATAGATTGGCGCAATCGATCTAAAACAACCTGACAGTTCTCGGTTCCGATATGCCGGATGCGCGACGGAATTAAGGTTAAATTGGCCAGCCGGGCCCGGTCGGACAAATCTTCCAGCTTGGGGGATGCCTCGCCAAATATCTCTTCAGGCGCACCGTGATCGACCCAGATCTCATCTGATGTTTGCAGGATTTGATTGAGCGAATCCGGCTCCATATATTCGCCTAACAATCCCCCGACCTCGGATGATAAAGTCAATTTGCCGTCACTGTAAGCGCCGGCGCCCCCCCATCCGCAAAGCATATCAGTGGAATTGCGGCGCTTGCGCTCACTGAGATCTTTGCCCAGCTCGAGCAAGAGAATGGGTTTGATGCCTAAATCGGCCAGGGTTAAGGCCGAAAATATCCCGGCGGGGCCTGCCCCGACAATGATGACTTTATAGTCCATGGGTTCCTCACAATCTATTCAAAATTATATGGGCTGGAAAGCTATGAAGCCAGGAGGCTGGAAGGCTGATTTTTTTGTATAACTTCAAGCCCAGCAGCTTCCGAGCCTCCCAGCTTTCCAGCATTTCGTGGTTTCGTGGTTAACACCGATTCTTTCCGACGACAACTAAAAAAAATAGAACAAATGATTAAAGCGTTTGATAAGTCTCCATGAGCCGGTCCACCAGATCAGAAAAATATTGAATGGCCTGTTCAATCGGTTCCGGCGACTTCATATCGACGCCGGCATCCTGAAGTTCATCCAGGGGAAATTTGCTGCCGCCCAATTTTAAGAAATTTAAATATGCCGTCAGGGCAGATGCGCCTTCGTTTACGACCTTATCGGCAAGGGCAATGGCTGCTGAGATCCCGGTTGCATACTTATAGACGTAAAAAGCCGAATAGAAATGGGGAATTCTCAAACATTCCAGACACAGCGCCGGATCCAAAACCAAGGATTCGCCAAAGTAAGTTTCCAGCAACTCACGGTATGTTGCCGTAATCACATCAAGGGTTAATGGTTCGTTGTCTTCAGCGATTCGGTGGGTGAGCTTTTCAAACTCAGCAAACATTGTCTGCCTGAAAAGAGTGGCGCGCAAATTGTCGATTTCCCGGTTTAGAATATATGCTGTTCTAGCCGGATCGTTTTTGTAATAGTCCAACAGGTAGCGACTCAGCAAGTTTTCATTAAAAGTAGACGCCACTTCGGCAACAAAAATCGTATAACCATGATACACATAGGGCTGATGCTGATTGGAATAAAAAGAGTGCATCGAGTGGCCACCTTCATGCAGCAGCGTATATACACTGTTGATGTTCCGCGATTCATAATTCAGCAGAATATAAGGTGGTGAATCGTAGCTCCCCGCAGAATAAGCACCACTTCTTTTACCCCGGTTTTCATAGCGATCCACCCATCCACCGAGCAGGCCTTTCTTTAATACGTTTGTATATTCATCTCCCAGCGGGCGCAAGGCATGAATGCCGATATCAACCGCCTCCTCATAAGGGATGTCAAATGAATCACTACCGACGATCGGCACATATGTATCATAAAAGTGCAGCTCCGATAAAGCAAGGGCCTGTTTACGAAAATCCAGATATTTAAACAGTGGTTTCAGATTGTTTTTGACTGTTTCGATGAGATTATCATAAACACTCGCGGGAATACGATCGCCAAACAAGGCAGATGCCCGGCAATCGTCAAAATGACGAACTCTGGAATAAAAGAGATCTTTTTTAAGGGAATGCGACAATGTCGACGCCAGAGTGTGCTGATGATCCTGGTAGGCTTGATAATATTGGTCAAAGGCCTTTTTACGAAGATCCCTGTCAGGGCTGATCAAAAAAGTGCTGAAGTTACCATGGCTGAGTTCAATCTTTGCGCCATTTTGATCTTCCAGGTGGCCGAAATTCAAATCGACATTGTCCAGTTGCCCAAATACCTGGGAGGGTGTTTGCGCCATCTCCTGGCTCATGGCCAGAACCTGCTCGACCGTCTCGCTGCGGGTGTGCCGTTTATAGCGCAGGATCTTTTCCAGATAGAATTTATATTCAGCAAGGGAATCATCATCCAGGAATGTTTGCATCTGATCGTCCGGAATGGCCTGGATCTCGGGTGTCAGAAAACTTGCGGATTCAGATGCCCGGACATGCAAACTGACGGCGCGCTGATGTAATCCCAGGTAAAATTGATTAGATTTGTCTTCATCACTTTTCAGATGGGCATAGGTGTATAATCTTTCCAGCCGGCGCTGCAATGAAAGGTGAAAATCAAGGGCTGCCTTGAGAAAATCAACTGAATCTTTCAAACGTCCCTTATAATCAGCATAGGAATCGATTTGGCTGTCAACTTCGGTCACCCATTTTTCCCAGTCTTGATCAGAAGCAAACAAAGGCACCAGATCCCATTTGTGATCATCCGGTATGTCCTTGCGCTCCGGTATGGTCTGTGTCGTCATCTCAAAATTCCTTTCGTCACAAGCCATCGAACGTTAAACTGTCGATTACCGTGCAAACAATAACACTACCCATAAAAAAATCAAATGGCGAAAAAACCATTGATGAAGCTATTTGCCAAAAATAAGTGACGTGGCATTCTGCGGATGTGTCCAGATTAAAGTCAGTCTCCTATCAATGGAGGAGGCAAAAACTAGTTTTCTATCTGAATTTATTATATTTTTTATCAGAATCACCAGGTGTTTAGATATGTGAGTCCACCGCGAAAGCAGAAACATACAGGTACGCCATTCGCGACAGCAGCAGGCATGCTGTAACCAACTAGAGTTAAGCTAAACGGGTCTTTTTGGCTTTTTTACATAGCTGGCGGCAGCGAGGCCGGCAATGCACCCTTCTCCCACTGCTTTAGCCATCTGCCAGGGCGGCCCACAGATATCACCAGCTGCGTAAACGCCCGGCACACTGGTTTCCATTTTTTTGTTGGTATCGATATATTTCATTTGATCATCAAACTGGATGCCGAGATGAGCGGCCAATTCAATAACGCCCCGGGCACCCAATTCGATAAAAACACCTGTTACCGGTATCCGAGAACCATCGACCAGGACGATGTCCTTTACACGGTCATCTCCTGAAATTTCCTTTACTTTCTCATTTTCACGAATCACCACATCACTTTTTTTGAGCTCGTTCTCCAGTGTATCGGCAACATCCAATTTGTCGCAGATCAGGTGCACGCTCCTGGCATATTCCAGCAAAGTTAGGGCACCGCCGACGGCCGCACTTGCGCCGCCGACAACGGCGACATCTTCGTCTTTGAAGAAATTAGCATCACACTCGACACAGTAACTGACCCCGTTGCCCAGAAATTCCTTTTCACCTGAAACACCCAGTTTGTTGCGCGTGGTCCCGGTTGCCACAATCAACGCTTTGCACACAAGACCTGTTCCGCTTTCAGAGATGACCTTAAAACAGGACCCTTCCGGCAGGATATTTAAAACATCTTCTTCCAGCAATTCAGCACCAAAATTAACCGCCTGTTGCCGTCCGGTTTTGAGTATTTCCTCACCGCTAATATTAAAAATACAGCAAAAATTTTCGACATGGGCATGATACACGCTGCTGCGGGTCTCTTTGCCCAGCACCAGCACGGAGACTTTTTTACGCGCTGCGTGGATGGCGGCCTGCAATCCCGCCGGACCGGTACCTAAAATGATAACATCGTATTCTTTCTTCTCCGGCATGAGTCATCTCCTTATAAAAAGGTTTCAAGTGGCAGTGTTTTGGCCTCTGGCTTCTCGCTTCTGGCAGCTGGCTGTCAATCACTGATCATGGATCCAGAGCCAGAAACCAGGGGTTAGCAGCCAGCAGCCATTGAAGCTTGAACGCTGAACTATGAACCAGGTGACGGGCACCTATTTGTTTAGCTGCTTGAGCGCCTGTAACGCCAGCATTTTTTTCTTGATGCGCGGCGGATATAGTTTTTCGACTTTGTTGGTCTTGTAGTCAAAGCGGTTAATGAACAACCGGCGTATGGGGCTGCCGTAAACGCTGATCATGATGGTTGTGTCGTCAACCGGGTTTCCGGTTTGATGAATGCCCTCGTCCAACGGGCGCGTCAACTCGATTTCACCCGCCTGTAAATAGACTGGAGCGGCTTGCAGGAGCTGGGCAAACCCTTCAACAGAACCGTCATCTTGGCGGCCGTAGCGGATGACCCCCAGTTCCCCGACCGCTGAGCCCGACACCCCCCAGGAATTATGATCGTGAATCGGCGTATAATCGCCGGGACCGTACAGAAACATGCGCAGCGAAAAAAGCCGCTTTGGATTCAGATACAGCAAAATCTCATCATCGATCATCTGAGCCAGCCGCAAATCCGGATACGGATTGCCGGCCTTGATGTTTTTAAGCAGGTCAACAAACAGCGCCTGATTTTGCAGAAAGTCCGGCAGCTCATTTTGAAAAAATTCCATGCGGGCCTCATGCCCGCTAATCCCCTCGATGGATTCGGACCAGCGGTTGCAGATATCCAGCAGCTCCGGCGGCGGCCTGGGTGGTTTCGGCATAGGGTTGC
>CAZJHF010000068.1:10464-12942 GCA_964545505.1 uncultured Desulfobacterales bacterium
TTGCAGATATCCAGCAGCTCCGGCGGCGGCCTGGGTGGTTTCGGCATAGGGTTGCCTCCTTGTTGTTGTTCTCACCGCAGAGACGCAGAGATCGCTGAGAGAAATTTATTTTTCAAAAAATAGCGGCACAATAGTAAAAGATGTTTTTCATTATAGCCAAGCTTCGAAAAAATTGAATCTGCCCGAAAGGCTTGGGTTTATTTCTTTTCGGCCTCTCACCGAATAGAAATAAGAAAAATTCCCTTGGCGCTCTCCGCGTCTCTGCGGTGAAAAAATCATTCAACATTCTCCAACCGAACATACTGATCGTAATAGGCGGCGCCGGAGCCGATGTCGGTTAAACGGGCCGCAATCAGCTGGTTGACGCCGCCCCCCCGGCTGATCCAGTCCCCCCTGCGGTAGATGACCACCTCCGGATGCAGTCCTTCCATGGTTTGCAATTCAACCCGCAGCCGCCCCTGCGGTGAAACCAGCTCAACAGGCTTGTCCGGATTCAATTCCTTCAGGCAAAAACTCTCAGGCGCCACCCACACCTCAGGTGGCTGCTTTTGATCCTCAGGCAGTATCTGTGAATGAATCGCATTGCGGCGTACCAGTGATAGCAGACGCAATGGGTATTTTGCCGGAGCCTGCGGTTCGGGATGCAGAATATAGGGAAAGCGGTAGCGGCCATCCTGATGGGCAAAGCGTAAATCTTGATAGGCGACAGGTGGTCGATTGGACCGCACGCAGCTGCACTCCCGCAACTCTTCGAGCGTCGTGGATAAATACGGAGAATCTAAAGTTGCCCGCATGCAATCTTCGGTCGATGGCAGCTTAACTTCTGGATCCAGGCGTTTGCCGATCTGTCTGAGGATCCAGTAATCATTGCGGGCTTCGCCGGGGGCAGTCAGGGTCGGGCAGACGTAATGGACCTGCTCGTGCAAATAGGACCCGATGATGTCCTCCTGCTCCATAATCAGCGTACTGGGTAATACCAGATCGGCATGTTGAGCGGTATCCGTCATAAAGGCATCCACCACCACTTTAAAATCAACCCTGTCAAAAGCCTTTATCATGAGCTGCGAATCCGGCGCCTGATTGATGACATTGGAGCAGTTGACCCAGAGCATCTCAATTGGCGGATTCTCGGCCTCCAGAATTTCCCGGCCAATTACCGGAAACTGAAAGGAGCGGCGCGGCAGTTTTTCCTGCTTGCGTAACCATTTCAAATTCAAGTTGCGATAGGAGTGCAGCTGAAAATAGCTGCCGCCGCCCGCACGCCCGATATTGCCGGAAAGCAAGGCCAGCGCATTTATAAATCTTACATTTTCACCGCCGTATCGATAGCGCTGCACACCGGTGCCGATCAGGGTGGCCACCGGATCTTTTTGGGCGTAGCATTCATACACCCGTTGAAGATCCGATTCGGAGACATTGCACGCTTCAAGCAAATCATTGATTGGCCGGGCACCAATCAGAGCCAAAAACTTCTCCGGCGCTCGTGTGCGGTCCAAAACATTTTGATCGATAGCATCGTTATGAATTAACAAATGTAAAACAGCCGCTGCCAGAAAACGATCGCTGCCGGGTCGTATCCGAATCTGCAGGTCTGAATAAGACCGGTTGCCATCGCCGCCCGGCGAGATCGAAACCATCCGGGTGCCGTTTTTACGTGCTTTTTTAACAAGGGCCGCCGTGTGAACTGAACTGCGCGAAAGATCTTTGCCCCAGTTGACGATGCAAGCAGCATTGAGCAGATCGTTGATGTCGTTGTTCTCCCGGGACCCAAAATCATGCACACCGGCCATAAAGCCGGCGGCATCACACAGCGATCCGCGCACCCGGCTGGTCCCCAGTCGGCTGAAAAGCAGCGTCGTGGCTTCTTTTAAGATGCCTTTGGCGCCCTCGTTATGGATATGTAAAATAGCCGTGGGACGCGAACGCAGTGCCTGGATCTTGGCGGCGCACAGCTTTAGCGCTTCATCCCAGCTGATCGTCTGCCAGCCGGTCCGGGTTTTCAGCTGAGGCCGGATGACGCGATGGGGGCTTTGAACCCTTTTGACGTGATCCTTGAGCTTGGCGCAGGTAAACCCTGAGGTAAACGGATTGTCGGGATTTCCCTTGGCCTTAACTTTGCCGTCTGCGGTCTGTCTGACAATTATAGAACAGGCATCCGGGCAATCCATGGTACAGGCAGTGGTCGCTTTTTCTTCCTTTTCATTCATTATCCGTAACTTAAGCAGCGGAAAAAATTTAGTCAAGAAAGGGGTGGATTGGAAACAGATTGGGGAATGCGGATTTAGCCTGCTGTCGATTGATAAAATCTCAAAATTGCAGATTACATCTGGCTATCTAAAATTTTAGCTTTGCCTGTCATTTGCGTAAGTAGGCACGAAACCCACACTTTTAGGCAAGCAAAAACCTGTTCTATTAGCTGATGCATTATGCAACGAAACTCTTCAGACACTTTTTATTGATGTTTCCATCGATATGTCA
>CAZJHF010000069.1:0-12927 GCA_964545505.1 uncultured Desulfobacterales bacterium
CCTCAGCGCTTATCTGTTCGGAACGGATTTCCATTTGCAGTTCAGACACGCGTTGCTTCAGATAATGTCGCAATTCTACCGCCTGATCGATTTTGTCGATTATTTTTGCCCGCAACATTGATATGTCGCCTATTTTTTCTTCAAGCGTATGTGTTTTAAGACCGTCGGCGCCCATCGAGCTACATGCGATCGACAAGATGACGATGGCCAGACTATATTTACTGAATACGAATGATTTCATCTGAACTCCTGTTTTTCCAGTATTGTTTTATCCGGAATGTTGGTGCAGGGCGTCTATTTTTCTGCGGATGTTTTCGGGGACAAATAACTTACCGCCCGATCGCTCCCACTCTGCCAGATATTCAATCCCGATCCGCGCATGCGCATCAGCCGTATCAAGCAAACCCATTAATTCCAATTGCCGGCCTTGCCATCTTAAGAGTGCTTCTCCGATTTCAGCTGGAAATTCTGCAAGTCCGTTTAGAGAAATCCAGTGGCCGTCCCACTGAAATAGATAATGTGCCACCCGCGGTGACAGGACTCTGATACCATTCATGCATATCCAGCTGCCTTTCCATTGACACAGCTGCCTGGCAGTTGCCGGAGAGATCTCGGTAATCTGATTCAGAAAAAGATCTGAGGCCTGCATCTCCGTGATGCACTTAGCCGTTGAGGTTGTCATTTCGGAAAGTTCGCCGATACGATTGTAATTTCCGGCACAAATTTGCGCGGATATTATCTGGTTTTTGGAGTAAACGGATTCAGCCGAAACGACATCCTTTTCATTTTGGATCCGCTGCCAAATTGTTTCAAGCGATTCCAAACGGGCGTCTGTCGGATCAATCGCCAGTTTGTCCGCTGTGGGTCGGTATTCTTTCAGTGCCCAATGCATCTTTTGAACATGCCTGTCCATATCAATTCCACTGGCAATTGCAGACACCTGTAGATCCGTCAGCACACGTCTCTTGATGTACAGTAACTCCTCGCAGGCTCCCGAAACCCATTCGAGTGGCTTTTCCAACTGCCTGATATAGGCCTGACGACGCTGGATGGTCTTCAGACTGAAAACAATACGATTATGGTTGCTGGCCTGCAGAAATGTCTGAACATCGGCTTTGCGTTGCGCATCTAAAATTTCTTTTTCCAGTTCTTCAATGCTCTGCAGGTAACGTTGTGTGAGAGCGAGCACTTCGGCCTGCTTTTTCAACAGGGTGTCTCTGAGAACACTGACTTCATTGATGGGATCGTCGTAGATACTGGGGTTTACCGCAGAGGGAATATCCACAATTTGATTTTTTGCATGTTTAAGCGGTTGGGGCTGTTCTTTGGATGGCGCTTCAGCAACGGTTTTGTTTTTGGTGGTCTTTGACTTGTTTTCAAAAATGAAAAAACCGGAAAAAACAGCGGTGATCAAAAGCGCAGAAACCGTAATTTTGACGATTGATGTTTTGGAAGCCGCAGCTTCCAGTGCTTGCTCTGCAGTTTCGTTATCCAGTTCCTTTTGATTCTTTGTATCATCATGGTCAGGCGCCGCAGCATCAGTCACAACATCATCGGCCTCTGATTGTGTTTCAGCATTCGCCTGCGGGGTCGACGCCTCTTTTGAGGCGCCCTGTGTCTGATCACTATCCGGTTTAGCTTCGTCAGGCGCTTCGGATTCGGCCGCCGGGTCTTTTTGTGCACCGGTACCATCAACCGCCTGTGCCTCTGAATCCGAATGTTGAGAGGCTGTTTCTTTTTCAGCGGCAACAACTTGTTGGTCGTTATCACCGGGGGGAGATTCGACTGTGTCATCAAGGGTGTCTTCGTCGGTTTGTGATTCCTGCTGAGATTCTAAAGATGCTTCTTTCTCCGGCGAAACCTGCTGCTGATCGGTTTGATCAGCATCTCCATCAGTTGATACGGATTCAACGGAGGGATCCAAATCGGTGTTGACGGGATCGGTGTCATCAGTTGTTGATTCCGCAGTCTCAATGGCAGCTTGCGATTGCTGTGCGTCGTTTTCAATTTCATTCTGATTGACTGAATCGACTGCCACGGGTTCATCATCCGTTATGGCATTGGATGGTTGCGATGACTGCTTTTTTGTGTCTGGATCACCATCGACCGGTTCAGCGTGTTCGATATCTTGTGTATCTGCTTTTTGCGCGCTTTCATCCGCAGCAGAAGAATCCTCATCGCCCTTCCCTGCTGCGGCCTCCTTCATATCGCTTTGACCAGATTTTTCCTTGCCAGTGTCGCGAGCTGTTAGCAGGGCCGCGTTGTCTGGCGGATGTCCAGCACTGCCCTCTTGTTCATCTGTCTGACCGCTTTCAGTTGAATCGGCGCGATCGGTTTTTGAGGTTTCCACTGGTTTTGCATCTGGGTTTGACGATTCTGCATCCGCAGCTTTATTATCTAAACCATTACTTTCAGTATCTGTTGAATCTTTTTCTAATGATTCAATTTTTATTTCGCTTTCACTTTGGTTTGGTTCAGTGCTTTCGGTGCCTGATGGTTCAGCTTGGCTATGTTCTGCAGATTCTTTTTTTCTTTTGTCCATAATTGATTATCCTGTTTGACGTGTGCGCAAAAGATTCCATATGTACTATCGGCAAAACAGGAATTTTCTTAAGCCAATTTGCTGATATCACTTGATTTTGCGATAAAGCGGGCAACCATTGATATTGCGGGCGATGCGGTTCGCTGTTAAATGCAGACCGAGATGACCCGTCAAAAGCGGATTTAATTACAAGTATTTAGCTTGACATATACCACAATGTAGGATATAGGTAACCAGCGCAAGGAAGCCGGTTACCGCAAGGCGCCGGGGGGTGTTCCAGCCTTTCCATACTTCCTTGTGCATTTTTATCGGCAGTACCATTGGATATGGCAGCTCGCTGCAGACAGAAACTCTTTGCCAATACCGGACCGGCCTTAAGCCACCTTAATATCGTCAACCAATCGGCTAAATTGTGTAAAATAGGCTTCCCAGTTCTGCCAGGCCGTAAAATCGTAAATTGGATGGGTTTTTTGGAGTGCCTTTAGCCAGTCTTTTTCCGTATCCAAGCGACCATTGTCCAGCCGCACAGGAAACAAGATCGTCTTTTTGCGATTGCGCTCTTCCTCGATGGCGGCCGCTACCTCTTTTTGAATCCATGGGCTTTCAACGGAAAATTTTGACAGGACCACAAGCAGTTTATCCTGTATCCGAATCAGCTGATCCACCTGTTGTCGAATAGCATCCCCCATCTTCATTTCCTCGGGCGCATACCAGCAACGGACGCCTTCACGCTGCAGGTCGTCCCCTATTTTTTCAATAAAATTACGATCATTTCCGGAAAAACTGATAAAGCAGCTGTGGTGCTTAAAGGCTTTTTCGTTCAAATAACCGGTGTAGGAAATAAAGTGCTCTGGAACGCCTGCGCCCCTGAGAAATTTTTCTGGTATATGGCCCTTCGATCGATAAATGGTGTCGATACCAATGGTAGAGGGACCGAAATGCTTGACGGCATTCAATCCAATGGTTTCACCCAGATCGTTGTCTCCAAAACAGCTCCAGGCAACAAACGCTTCTTCAAGGTTGCTCTGCTTGAGTTCAGCTTTGGTCAGATTGGCTTCAATCAAATTAGCACCACTGAGATTGGCGCCGTTAAATATGGCCTTGATCAGATAGGCCCATCTAAAATCAGCACGCTGGCAATCCGCTTTACTCAAATCTGCGCTGGCTAAATCCGCCCGGATAAAAATAGCGCGTTTCAGATCGGCTTCGCTTAAATCAGCCCCACTCAGATAGGTCTCGCTGAGGTTGGCCTCGCTCAGATTGGCCATATTGAAAATTGCGCCGCTGAGGTTCGCCCGTCGCAGGTCGGCGCGGTTGAGGTTGGCACCGCCAAGGTCGGCCCAGGTCAAATCCGCCCACCTGAGATCGGTTTCGCCCAAATTGGCGCCTTTTAGATTTGCTTTGCTCAAATCGCAACCGGCCAGATCAGGCTCAGTGTCGGCATTAACGGTGCGCCATTTATTCCAGGCTTCGACACCTTGCTTGAGGACTTCTAAATGCTGAGGAATAGCCATTGCAGTTCTCCTTATTCGTCCGAATCATTGCAGCAGCCATGTCATTGTGAACATCGCTCGGTTATGCAAATCAATTACACAGCTGCCGTACTATACTATCGGTCCATTCGAACAAAACCTTGAACCGAGAGCTATTCTTGTTGATATCTACATAACCCCTTAGAAATATGTAAAATCCTGCCCATTTTTATTTAATTTAATTCTTAAAATCTTGTGGGTAAAATGGTTCCTTTTAAACGCAACTTCTGATAATTGCAGCCGATTTTATCAAAACAGGAATTGGCATGATTTCTGCAAAATACAAACCAGAGTGGTATGCAAGACCTACATTATTCGTCAGAGGTGAATGCTATGGAGGCAAAAAAAATTGATCAAGCGCCGGCCGCTATTATCGATGTTGAACCCGAGGTTGATATTGAAGAAAGGTCTTTAATACTTCTGGAGGGCAAACCTCGTAAAAAAATTGATGAGACCATCAGTACACCCCACCAGTATGTCAGCCGTTATCATTACGAAACACGCAACCTGGGTAGCTTCCTCGAATTATGCCCGCACTGCAGGAAACCATCGATCTTAGCATTGCGCAATACGGTGGTCGATACCGCCATCGGGTATCTGAATGAAAAAGAAGCCCTCAGAGAACGACGGGTCAATCGCCGCCGTATCGGTTTGCTCATTGCCGGTCTGATTGGAATCGCCGGCGGCCTGTACTATCTGTTTTTTCATTTGATATCCGGTTTTCGGATTTAGTCAGGCGCATTATCAAACACGTCATCCGCGCCAAAAATCTCTACCTGATGATTGCCGAAAAATTAAAGTGATCCTTTAGAATCCATATCGGATTGGATACCAGAATCGCGGTTTATTCAAACCAGAAAAAATCCGTTGTCAAACAACTGCGCATTACAGCCCCTCTTCATTATGCTTCTGTAAAAACTTTTTAGCTTCACAAATTTTAAACAAATCAAAAAGAATATGTTATGATTAAGACAGATTCCACGGTTATTCGCACGCTGTTTGCAGGATCACGGCGTTTTACTGCCACTTACTTAATTGATCATCACATATTTGAGTATCCGCATAACGCGCTTTTGCACCTCAAGGGGATATGGAAGAAATGGAACCTGCCAAAGAAATCTGTCAACGGGTTGTAACCAACATTGAAAAAGTGATTCGCGGTCAATTCAACGCCATTCGAAAAATTATCGGCGCCTTTGCCAGTGGCGGGCATATTTTGATCGAAGACTATCCGGGAACCGGCAAAACCACACTGGCAAAATCAATGGCGAAATCAATGGCAGTTGAGTTCAAGCGCATTCAGTTCACACCGGACCTTCTGCCTTCTGATATTCTGGGCGTTTCGATTTTTAACCAGAAGGACCAAAGTTTTGCTTTTCATCAAGGCCCGATTTTTACCAACGTATTGCTGGCCGATGAAATCAATCGCGCATCTCCCCGGACCCAATCCGCTTTGCTCGAGGCAATGGCTGAATCCCAGGTCAGCATAGATGGGCAAGTCAGACCATTGGAAGCGCCCTTTTTTGTTATTGCCACCCAAAACCCCGTTGAAACCAGCGGGACCTACCCGCTACCCGAGGCCCAGATGGACCGGTTCGCGTTGCGGTTTTCACTAGGATATGTACCCCTCGAGGAAGAAATGGAGGTTCTCGCCGATCAACGTCAAAGCCATCCCATAAAAGATCTCAAACCGTGTATTTCAGAAGATGACGTTCAGCAACTGAGAAACCAGGTCAAGCAGGTGCGCATCAGCGACGAATTGCGTGAATATGCCGTCCAAATCGTCAGAGCCACCCGTTCGGCAGAGCATATTTCAATGGGAGCGAGTCCTCGAGCGTCGTTGGCATTGATGAAAACGGCACAGGCGCTTGCTCTTTTTGATGGCAGTGAATTTGTCACACCGGAACACATTCAGGAACTAGCGGTGCCTGTCATTGCCCACCGGCTGGTGCTCAATCCCCAGGCGCGCTTTTCAGGTTTGACCGCCGAACAACTCGTAGAAGATATTGTCAAACAAATCGCCGCACCTATCTGAAAATGCCTTTTTGAACAAAATCAAGTTGATCGGGTATAGAGTCGATAATGAAACGACTGTCCTACTGGTTATATCGTTTGTCTTACAGATTAAAGGCGTACATCGAAAGGCGCTTTACCCGGGCCGGTGTTTTTTTGCTTATCCTGCTTGTTTTTGCGGCAATCCTTGGAGCGGAAACCAAGCTTTCGATGGTTTTCCAGATTTTTACCTTTATCGTGTTTCTGCTTTTGTTGGCGCTCCTGTTGAGTCTCAGAATGCGAGCCAACGTCGATGTGCAGCGACATCTTCCGCGTTTTGCTACAGCTGGCATGCCATTTCATTATAACATCAGCATCCAGAATCATTCTGGACGACGCTACGACAGGTTAAACCTTATCGATGAATTTGAAGGTACCCGCCTAACCTATCATGAATTCCTCCAGCTAAAGCCGTCTTCACCGTTTCCTAAAACAAGATGGCGTCGAGAACCAGGATTTTCGCGTTGGCCCGATCTGCTCGGACGCAAGCAGGGCGCGCCAACAGAACCGCAAAAAACCATCGAGCTGCAACCCAATGAAATCAGAGATTTGCGGCTGGAAATATTTCCCGTACGCAGGGGCAGAATCAGGCTCTCCGGTATTTCCGTGGCTTGTCCCGATCCGCTGGGACTGTGCTATGCGCGAAAATTTAAACGTTTGCCGCAATCCATCCTGGTGCTTCCCAAACGCTATTCTCTACCGCCGATCCAAATGCCCGGCGGCCGCAAACACCATTCCGGCGGCATTGCTCTGACATCTTCGGTCGGTGAATCTGAAGAGTTTGTATCTTTGCGTGAATATCAGCCCGGTGATCCCTTGCGAAAATTTCATTGGAAAGGCCTAGCCAAAATGGGCAAACCGATTATTAAAGAATACCAGGAGGAATTTTTCGTTCGCCATGTGTTAATTCTAGATACGTTTGTCAGTGAAAACCAAACCGAAGCCTTTGAAGAGGCCATATCTTTAGCCGCTTCTTTTGCCTGCACGGTCCAAACGCAGGAATCGCTTTTAGATCTCATTTTCGTCGGACTGGAGGTTTACTGTTTTACGGCCGGCAGGGGACTCGGACAAACAGATAAAATTTTAGAAGTTCTGGCAGATGTCCAACCCTGCGACACCAAACCATTTGATGCGCTGTTTCCGACGGTCATGTCAAAAGCGACGTATTGCTCAGGCAGTATTTGTATTTTTACCGGCTGGGACGAGCAGCGCCAGAAGCTGGTACAACTGCTGCGACAGTTGGATATACCCGTTTTTGTATTCGTCATACTACAACCCGATGACACAACCAAACCTGATCCCGGTCAGTTGAGCGATGTCGCTGATAATTTCCATGTGCTACAAGCCGGTGAAATCGATATGGGGCTGGCACAGATATGAAAACCCCTCCCCTGCTAGTCGGCGCAGCCATCTTATTTTGGGGATTTGAGATGAACCAGATGGTGCTGGCAGTTTTGATGGCTGCAATGGTTGAAGCATCACGCTGGTTCAAACATCGCTGGGAGCTCAAAGAAGCTGACTTTAGAGCCGTTGCGATGCTTTGCACTCTGGCGCTCATCGGGCTGGCCCTGTTCCGGTTTGTGGCAGGCTGGTTTACGCATGGCACCTGGATGATTCTCAAATGGTTACCCGTTATTTTACTGCCTTTGCTTTTGGTTCAGATTTACAGCACAGCCGGGCGCATTAGCGTAAGCCTTCTGTTTTTATTCCGCAAAAAACAAATCTTGAATGATCACAAAATGCCCCGCTATATGGATCTATCCTTCATTTATCTGGCGATTTGTATTTTTGGTGCCGGTTTTGTCAACAACCGCAGCGGCCTGTTTTATGTGGGAATGATAGGGCTTGCCATCTGGGCCCTGTGGTCGTATCGATCGCGCCGAGCGCCCCTCGCGCTTTGGTTGGTTCTGATTGTTGTGGCGGCTGCGGCCGGGTTTTTGGGCCAGATCGGTCTGTCTGAGCTTCAAACGGTGGTGGAGCAAAAAGTCACGGGATTATTTATGCCGGGTGATGATTCCTATCGAAAATATGCCCAGATTGGTGATATCCCCGATGAAAAATTATCCGGTCGCATTGTTTTCCGGGCACGTACCGGCGGAACGGACGACCGTTCTCTTTTGCTGCGCGAAGCCACCTATGATACCTTCAACTCTGCCCTGTCCATTTGGAGCGTTTCCCGTAAGAATTATAATCCGCTGTCGGCAGGTCCTGAGCCGAATTCGTGGCACCTGGCATCGGATGCCGGTGCTGCCCGCTCTTGTACGATTGCACAGAATTTAAACGGCAAAGAAAGGCTGTTAAAATTACCCGGCGGCGCATTTCAGGTGGAGGATCTCACGGTCGCCCGGGCCGACATTAACGATTATGGAGCGGTCAAAGTGCGCGGGGACGGCCTGGCGCGTTACAGCGTCCAGTATGGACCGGCTTCAGCATTACTTTCGCCGCCGGCCAAGCGGGATCTATACATTCCGATTCGCGAATCCAAGGTCATCCAACAACTTGCCGATCAGCTTAACCTGCGATCCTTGTCACCATCAGAAACGTTAACAAGAGTTAAAGCCTATTTTGCGACAGAATTTACCTACTCCCTGAAGCCGAAATCCAAAAAGAGGAATTTAACGAAAATTGAGAATTTTTTAACCCGCAACCGATCGGGTCATTGTGAATACTTCGCCTCGGCCACTGTGTTGTTGCTACGACAGGCCGGCATACCCGCGCGCTATGCCAGAGGATATTCGGTCAATCCATCCGATACCATGGGCGGCTGGTGCTTGGTACGCACAAGCTATGCGCATGCATGGACCGTGGCGAATGTCGACAACACCTGGGTCAATCTGGATACGACACCCGGTAACTGGCAGGCAATGGAACGCCAGCAGCAGCCGCTATCAGAAAAAATCTGGCAATCCATTAAGGATTTCGTATCCGGCATGATGTTTGAGTTTGCCCAATGGCGACAAAAAATGCAAATCAAAGGGTATCTGAAATATGTTCCTTTGTTTTTGCTTCCCCTGGTTTTTTGGCCATTTTGGCGGATTGCGACCAGGCTAAAGAACAGACGGAAATTGAAAAAGAGGGTTGTTTCAAAAAGAGAAAAGCCGGTGCAGATCGCTGGTTCCGATTCAGCTTTTTATGGCGTCGAGCAACGGCTGAATGATCTGGGCCAGAGGCGCTATCTCTGGGAGACGCTGTCGGTATGGCTCAATCGCATTGAGAATACGGCGAATCTGACGGTGTCGCTGGATGTCCCTCGCGAGCTGCTTGCCCTTCACTATCGCTATCGTTTCGACCCTCTGGGGCTGAGCGCCGACGAAAAATCGCAAATGACACGCTTGAGCTCGGCCTGGCTGGCTGAAAATCACCCGAAACAGATAGCCCCCCAAAACGGTCGCACTCCTTAGCGCCTTTCATTCCATGGTCGTTGGTAATCAACTGCCACAGGCCAATAGACCGAAACACTTTTTTTATTTGGAGCGTTGAACCTGGGTTAGAGTTTTTCGGCTCGGAAAGTATTGCAATCCAGCACCTCGCCGCTTTTGAGCCCCCGCTTGAACCAGCGCACGCGCTGGGTGGAACTGCCGTGGGTAAACGAATCCGGAGTCACGTAGCCTCTGGATTTACGCTGCATGCGATCATCGCCAATGGCGCTGGCCGCCCCCAGGGCCTCTTCGATATCCCCTTCCTCCAGGATCTGACGGGCCCGGTTTGCGTGATGCGCCCAGATGCCTGCAAAACAATCCGCCTGCAACTCCTGCATCACCGAAAGTTGATTGCCCTCTACCTGGCTGACGCGCCTGCGCGCCGAGTGAACCTTTTCCGATATGCCCAGCAGGGTCTGTACATGGTGACCGATTTCATGGGCAATCACATAGGCCTGGGCAAAATCGCCCGGGGCGCCGTGACGATTTTTTAAATCCTGATAAAAGCTCAGATCAATATAGACTTTTTGATCGGCCGGGCAGTAAAACGGCCCCATGGCCGCCTGGGCAAAACCGCAGGTTGATTGCACGGCTCCGGAAAACAGCACCAGTTGAGGCTCCCGGTACGTTTTGCCCATCTGGCTGAACAGACCGTTCCAGGTGTCCTCGGTGTCGGCCAGCACAACCGACACAAATTCGGCCAGCTCGTTTTCAGCTGCAGGAATCTGCCGCGTGGTTTGCTGGGTGTTGACGCTGCTGGTCGGGCCCATTTGACTGATGAATATGCTGGGGTCAACACCAAAGTACATGGCGATCAATGCGATCACAACGATGCCGATGCCGCCCCCCGCGGCTTTGCGTGAGACGCGCACCCGGCGCCGGTCCTCAACGTTTGTGCTTTTCCTTCCACTTCTCCATCGCATGTTGTGCCTCCGGCATTTTAGAGTACCCGAATAAAAATCATCCTATATTATTTGTACGTTTTTTAGAGAAGACAAGTTTTGTGCCAAATATTATTTCAATCAAAAAATAGGACTGAACTGCTTGAAATCTTTTTGTAAAACCAAAGAAGCCTGACAAAACAGCTTTTCAACCTGATAAAAATAATTTAGGGAAATCCCCCAAAAGCATGGCATTCGACCCAAATTCGCCTACCCGCCGTGAGCTCGGCCGGGGATGAGGTTTCGATCGATTCGCGTTAATTCAAAAAAAGCGCTTCGGTGTTCTTGCGCTAAAGCGCATCTCGAATATCTTTCTGCTGTCAAAAAATTTACCCCTTGAGACAAGCGCTTCCTATTTGTTTGGTTTGGGAGATTACATCCTCTTGAGTAGAATTTTTTTAAATAGTATCTAATAAAATACCAATAATTTATTGGACTTTACAGATGTAATAGATTAACTTTATTCCGACAAGCGTTTAGAGTGGATCGCCAATTTTATGCTAGGGCTTTTAATAGACCCTTTGCAACGACACCGGGTTGGGTGAACAGCGCTTCATGGCCGCCTTCAACTTCAACGAGATTGAAATCGCCCAGACCCTGGGCCATACCCAAGAAGGCACCCGGTGGTAGAGAGACGTCATCTTTGCAAAAGACCACCGAATTGGGTATCGTCAGTTCCTCAAACTCCCGGGTGCTCACCGGTGTCGTAAACAGGGCCAGGGGTTGCGGCACCAGGCGAGCGATAAGAGAATCCTGCATTTCAGTAAATTCTCCGCCCATGAGTTGATGACGGACAAAGTCTTCGATTACGGGAACACAATTATCGGGTGACGCCTTGGCTGCAGCTGTCATTCCTTCTGAGGCTTCTGGTGGTACTAAATCAAATTGGCATTTTTCGTGCGGCAGAATAAAGGCATTGAGAAAGATAAGCCGGGCGATTTTATCCGGTACTTTTGGGGCAGATGCTTGCAGCAAAAAACCGGCGCTGGAATGTCCGACAAGTACAACCGGTGATTCCTGTCGATTCAGTGTTTGGATAATTTTTGCAACGTAATCGTCAAATTTAATTCCGGAACGATCATCATCCAATTGGTGACCGGGCATCGTGGGTGCTTCTGCGCTATGTCCGGCCTCTTCGAGCGCCTTGATGACACCCTCCCAGCACCAGGCGCCATGCCAGGCGCCATGGATCAATACGAAATGATTTCCCATAGCGAGCCTCCTTTCGTTATCCATAAAGAAAAAACCCCACCTCTCCTTGTGAGAAACAGGGCCTTATCATCAGCACATGATGCCCTCCGGGGTTATCGGTGGCCTTTGCCTAGCGTCTGAGGATCAAATCGATTCATACCTATCAACATTGCGGTCAGCTGTCAAAACCATTCTGGGCTTAAGTTATGTATCGGAGGGTCTAAAAAATAAATCTCTGACAGCTCAGGCCGGAAAATGACAATTCAGGGCCCCTGATGAACAGCTCAGGCCGGAAAACGACACATCATGGAGCACTATGGGTAAGCGAACCCGGCGGTGCTCAAAAGCGTCATCAAAGTTCATTACAGCCCGCGGATCAGGAAATAACAAATTGGATGAATAAGTTGGGCAGCGCAATGGATGGGTTTGTAAAAACAGGAAGGAAGCATCTAAGCCCCCTTGAGCACAAAATATCGTTCATCTTGAATCGAGGCTGTCGTGCTTCCTTTATATAAATTGTAAGGCAACATGCTTGTATGTCAATACCGAATCGGTCTGCAACTGACCAACCCGGAACTGTCATTGGAAATTCGTTATGGCGGGGCTATCCCCGACGTGTTGATCTTAGATGGTGACCGGAGACGAAATTGAACCGGCACGGCACTTAGTACCGAGGGATTTTAAGTCACATAAAACCTAAATTAAAAAGTAAACAATTTCGATTTATTATCTGATATCATTTATTTTTTTGTTATTAAATTGTTGGGAATTGCTAAGGTTTTTTAAGGAAAAATGAGATCTGTTGTCTCATTTTTAGGCACATTTTGTCAATCGCTGGGAGTTATGTATTCCTGCTTAAAATCTAAAGAGTTTACGCTTCATTCAGCTTGTCTATAGATAGCCGGAACCCATCCTTTAGGTATTTTAAATATTTCGTCAAGAAATCCAAAGCTGCAATTGTCCGATTATTTAGGTCTCTTGATAGCGTCAACCGATGAAAAACCGGTAGAAGCAAGACTACCTTCATTCCCAAACGCGACAGCGAGTTATCGTCGCATCGGTCCGAGGGAGCTTATGATCGGCCAGAGCTACTTGCGTGTTTACCTAAACATCATGTTCGGTATCTTCGCCAGATTTCTTGGACCTTAAGGGCAAATCCGCTCGTTTCAATAGGAAATAACCTGCAGAAAGCGCAATCATAAGCGCGGCGATGCTGAGCAGTATCTCATATGATACCGAGTAGTAGTCAA
>CAZJHF010000070.1:0-12908 GCA_964545505.1 uncultured Desulfobacterales bacterium
GGATGAAAGCCAAAAATTTCAATCGCCTTCGGCGAGAAAATATACTTATCATAGTAAAGGTTAATAGCGTAATTTGACCTTGAGGCGCCTAATTTAAGTATGAATTTTTCCCGCCTGTAGGGCGGGATTGGGTTTCGCCACTTTCTTCCGGAAAGTGGCGAAGAAAGAAATCCTAATAATCCTGTTAATCCTGTCTAAATATTAATCTGATAAGCTCTAGTCTTTGAACAGATCCAGTGCCAACTCCCGCTTGCGAATATGCTCCCGCACCGTATCAATAAATCGATCATGGGAAAGGCCGTATTTGACGTGGCCGTCCAACGTACGCACCGAAAGCGTGCCGGCTTCCTTTTCTTTGGCCCCTACGGTAAGAATTAGGGGAATTTGATTGAGCTGGGCTTCACGTACTTTTTTATTCAGGCTTTCGGCCCGATCGTCGATTTCCATCCGCAGGTCGGCTTTTTCAAGCTCAGCTTTGACCGCCTGCGCATAGGGTACCAAATCATCATTGATCGGCAAAATCGTGGCCTGAACCGGCGTTAGCCACAAGGGGAACTTGCCGGCGAAATGCTCAATCAGGATACCCAAAAAACGCTCAATGGAGCCGAAAACGGTGCGGTGAATCATTATCGGCCGGTGCCGTTCATTGTCCTTGCCGACAAAGGTCAGGTTAAAGCGCTCCGGCAACGCCATATCCAGCTGGATGGTGCCGCATTGCCAGGTCCGGCCGAGGGCGTCTTTGATATGCAGATCGATCTTGGGTCCGTAAAAAGCGCCGTCGCCTTCATTGAGCGTATAATCATGACCGTAAGCCTGCAGGCCCGATTCCAACCCGATGGTGGCCTCTTCCCATTGGGCGTCGGTGCCGATGGATTTTTCAGGCCGGGTCGACAGCTCCAGATGAAACCCCAAACCAAAAGTGCTGTACATCCGCTCTGATAAACGCAACACTCCCAGAATTTCATCTTTTATGTGCTCCGGCATCATATACAGATGGGCATCATCCTGATGAAAAGCCCTGACCCGAAACAGACCCTGCAGGACCCCGCTGAGCTCATGCCGGTGGACCAGGCCGACCTCAGCCGCCCGCAACGGCAAGTCTTTGTATGAATGCGGCTTGCGCCCGTAGATAAGCATACCGCCGGGACAATTCATCGGTTTGATGGCATAATCATTTTCATCAATTGCCGAGGTGTACATATTTTCGCGATAATTCTCCCAGTGTCCGCTTTTTTCCCATAACGCGCGGTTGAGCATGATGGGTGTTTTGGTTTCCACATAACCGGCAACGCGGTGCTCGGCCCGCCAGTAGTCCAGCAACGTGTTCCAGACCACCATCCCCTTGGGATGAAAAAACGGCATTCCCGGTGCTTCTTCGTGGAAACTGAACAAATCCAGCGCCTGACCGATTTTGCGATGATTCCTCTTTTTAGCCTCTTCTAAAAAATTCAGATGGGCCTTCAAGTCCTTTTTGGAAAAGAAAGCCGTTCCATAAATTCGCTGCAACTGGGCTCGGGTCGGATCCGCCCGCCAGTAGGCACCCGACACTTTGGTAAGCTTAAGGGCCTTGACATGGCCGGTATGCGGCACGTGCGGACCGCGGCACAGATCGGTAAATTCGCCCTGCTCATAAATCGAAATGGTGCCGTCTTCCAGATCGGATAGCATTTCCTGCTTGTAGGGCTCGTCTTTGTAAAAATCAATCGCTTCGGCTTTGCGGATCTCCTTGCGGTGGATCGGCAATTTGGCTTTAATGATTTTTTTGATTTCGGCTTCAATTTTCGGGAAATCATCTTCTGACACCGGTTGCATGTCGATGTCGTAATAAAAGCCGTCTTCGATGGCCGGCCCGATGGTCAGCTTGGCATCTTTGTAAAGCCGCAATATGGCCTGGGCCATCACATGGGCAGCACTGTGCCGTAAAATGTGCAGCGCTTCAGGATCTTTTTCGGTGATCAGGCGGACGCGGGCATCAGCGCTGATGGATGTGCCCAAATCAACCAGTTGATCGTCTAATTCCATGGCCACGCACCGGCGTGCAAAGTCCGCTGAAATGCCTTCGGCCAGCGCCATTCCCGTCGTAGAATTTTCAAAAGCCTTCCGGCTGCCGTCTGGAAGTGTTATATTTACCATTGTTCCTTCACCGTAATTAAAATTGAACGATTGATAAAATGGGTAAAACCAGTATAAAATAGAAGGATAGCATTCTAAAGATGCTAAGCAAAGGCTAAATTAAAACCCCAATTGATATAAGAATCAACTGGGCGTTATTTGTTAGCGGTTATGGGTTAAGGATTTTATAGGAATATAATCCGTTCGGATACTTTATCAATCATTAAGCTCTGCTAAAAATAACGGATCGCAAATTACACCGATAAGCGAAACGCTCTGAAGGGTCAAGAAAAATAATGCCAAGACTCGGCGCTCACCGCCACCTGAATATCGCCGCCCGATCCGAACTCGAACGGTTTGCAAAGCGACTGAAAAAACAACGAATCATCGGCGTTGATCTGGAAGCCGACTCGATGTATCATTTCCGCGAGAAGGTTTGCTTGATCCAGATTGCCACTCCGCACACCACCGCCGTCATTGACCCCTTGCAAATAAAAAATTTGGCTGTTTTGAAGCCGATTTTTAAACGGGCCGATATTTTAAAAGTCTTTCACGGGGCCGATTATGACATTCGCTCCCTGTATCGCGATTTCAAAATCAGCATTAACAATCTTTTTGATACCGAACTTGCATGCCGGTTCCTGGGATTAAAAGAAACCGGTTTGGAAGCCGTACTTAAAAATCGGTACAACGTGCGCCTTGATAAAAAATATCAGCGCAAAGATTGGTCAAAACGTCCGCTGCCGCAAGAAATGGTTGCCTACGCGGCCAAGGATGTGCGCTATCTGATTCCTCTGGCAAAGAGTCTGCATCAGGAGCTTAAAAGCAAAAGGCGCCTGTCCTGGGTTGAAGAGGAATGCCGTTACCTAAGCAAAGTAAGGGCGACCAACAACAACTCGGGCCCCCTGTTCGTCGCCTTTAAGGGTGCCGGCAAACTGGGACCCAGGGGTCTTGCGGTTCTGGAAGAGCTGCTGCAAATGCGCAAAAAAATTGCACAGAAACAGGACAAACCGCTTTTCAGAATCATTGGAAACAAATCCTTGCTGAAGCTGGCCGAGATACGCCCCTCGAATTTTAATAAACTCAGAAAAACTGAAATTCTGGGATCAAAACAAATCGACCGCTACGGCAAGGGGGTCGTTGTAGCCGTGACAAAAGCCCTGCAAATCCCCACCAACAATTTGCCGCGATACCCGCGTAAGACCGCCCCGATGGTTCCCGCGATTGTGGCCAAACGTGTCAAAGAAATCCGCATCTGGCGGGACCGCACGGCACAACAGTTGAAAGTGGATCCGGCCATCATCTGCACAAAAGCACTGATCAGTGCCATTGCGGTGCAGCAACCCGTTACGACGAGCAGTCTATCTAGGATGACCGAGCTGAAAACCTGGCAGGTATCGGAATTCGGCCGCGATATCATCGACATTTTAAAAACGGTCGGTTGACGATGGCAGTCGAGGAAAAAATTATGATACCGTCCGGTCCCTATCAGCTGGAAGGCCTCTGGCAGACCGGCACCGGCGGAAAGGGCGTGGTGATCACGCATCCCCATTCACTGTATGGCGGCACGATGCACAACCCGGTCGTAGAAGTGATTCAAAATGCCTACCGGCAAAACGGTTATGCCACCCTGCGCTTTAATTTCAGGGGCGTTGGTGGCAGTCAGGGAGATTTCGACGATGGGATCGGCGAGCAAAACGACGTGCGCGCTGCCATCGCAGCGGTTCAGGAAAGGGGCGTGGCAGAGGTTGCGCTGACCGGTTATTCCTTCGGTGCCTGGGTCAATGCCCGGCTTATTGCCAAAGATCCCATCACCGTTGCATCCATGCTGATGGTCTCGCCGCCGGTAGGGTTCATCGAATTTGGAGATGTCAGCGCCTTAAACAGCCTTGAGCTGGTCGTGACCGGCAGCCGGGATGATATCGCACCGGCTGAGCAGATCCGCGCCCTGCTGCCCATCTGGAACCCGGATGCCCGCTTTGACATTATCGACGACTGTGACCACTTTTACGCCGGCCATCTCGACAAACTACAGGCTATTCTCGTTCAATATTTGAAAACAACAAGCCCAGACCCGACCTAAACCCGAAAACTCGGAATTTTTTATTCGCACGCAAAGGCGCCAAGACGCACAAGATTTTTATTTAAGTTGTAGGAATTATTCGCGTTGCCGGCCCTGCCTACCAGTGGGATAGTGGTATACTGGAAGCACAAGTGGTCGTATACAGGTAATTTTAAATCCAGCCTTCCAATTTCCCAGCCTTCCAGCATTCCGGTTTGATGATTTCTTTGCGCCTTTGCATCCCACGCCCGCCATGCGAGCAAGGCGAGGCGGGCGGGTTTGCGTGAGGATATTATTCATCTGTCTGTTTTGGTTTCAAAATACCGCAGCACCGCTTTTTTCCTGCCGGTCAGGCCCTCGTATAGTTCATCCGGATATCCGACGGCAATCACGCTGCAGACCGTTTCTTCGGCCGGAATCCCGATAAACTGTTGGAGGGCAGCATCATTTTTCATCGCACTCACGCCAAAACCGATCAGGCAGGTACCCAGCCCCAGGCTGTGGGCGGTCAGCAACATATTCTGGGTGGCCAGCAGAGCGTCCTCCAGCGGGCAGCTGCCGCCGGGCCGCGTGGCCACGACGATAACCGCCGCAGCGCCATGGAACAGAAGATCGCGACCCGTTCGCGCCCATTCTTGCAAGCCGTCTCTGACAGACTCGTAATACTCGCGATAATAATCGTCCAGGGCGGGCTTGCCGATCAGTTTCAGCCCTTTGCGCAGCAGGCGTTTTTCAGCCATGCGGTTTAGCTTTTTGAAAAACAAACCCAGGCGCTGTCCGAATTCATTGACAGTGTCCCGATCGGGCAAAACCGTAAAAGTCCAGTTCTGGCAGTTGGTGCCCGACGGGGCTGTGGTCCCGGCCTTTACCAAATCTTGCAGTATGGATCGGTCAATGACTTGATCGGTGTAATTGCGGCACGAGCGACGCGAGGCCATCAATTGCACCAGTTGGCCCGTATCAAAATCGCCCGGGGCCAACCAGTGTTTGTTGAGCGTAAAATTGCTAAACGCCAGGCTTTGTTTATCGATGGCATGCACGGTTACCGCATCAACCGGGCACACGGCCGCGCAGTGGCCGCATTGCAGCGACCGCTCCCCAGTGACCCGGGCCTTACCATCCTGCATGCTGATCGTATCGGAAGGGCACACCTTGATGCACAATTCGCAGCCAATGCATTTTTCGGCATCGATAACCGTCGTCACTTTTCTGTCTATCATGGGAATCTCCAAAGTTTAGCGGATGATTACCATCCGTCAGATGCCAGTATTGAACCGGAGGTTTGCCTCATACAAAGTCGCCAGGTGATTTCTTTTTTGTTTAATTTCTTTGCGGCTTAGCGTCCCACGCCCGCCACCACGCCCGCCATGCGAGCAAGGCGAGGCGGGCGGGTTTGCGTGAGTATCATTAGATTAAAGACCCAACCCCTTAATGTTCGGCCCTCGGGTCTTTTTTTCGGATTAACTCTGATTTGAGTTGTCGCACCATCAGGCGCTCATAAAGACCCGGCGCCATCCGCGACAGCCAGTAGGTCAGTTTTCCGACCGGCGACAGTACCAGCAAATTTTTTTGCTTTAACATCGCCCGGTAGACCGCATTGAGCACGCCGAAAACAGCACCGGCATTGTTGCATAAGATATGGATGGGGCCAAACTGTTGCTGCACCTTTTGCGCCAGTTGCGCAACCGAATCGTTGGCGGTCACATCCAACTCGAGCGCTGCGGCTTCAATCTTAAACGTTTTGGCCAGACCTTCGGCAAGGGCGTTGATTTGATCCATGCTTGCGGCTACCGGTGTGTTCTGGCGCGTTTGCTTGCCGATCAGATCGGCTAAAATCACGTGGGCTCCGCCGGCGGCCAGTTTCCGGGCGATGGCGTATCCAATTCCCGATTTTTTCCTTGCTCCTGTCACCAGCGCTGTTTTGCACTTTAGATCTTTGATCATAGTCCTATCCTCAACCTTAAAAGTACGGATTAAAACGAATGTTGCGATAATCGCGATGCCATCAAGAGAAGTCAACAATAAATTGACAGGGATTTGTGATGGTCTTAATTTTTGGATAAGGCATTTTGCCCCGGTTAGCATTGCCGGGATGATACGGACGCATGTTGGGATATCCCAACGCATCATATACGTGTCTTCAAATTAAAACCTAAATGGAGTGATAGCCGGAATAGCCCCAGCCGCATCGATCGGTTGCCTTAATGACCAGGCAAATTGATCTCCTTCTAAAATTAAAAATGCTCGATTTAGGTACAAGAAAGGAGGTCCAATCCCATGAAATCCATACCTCAAATTATCGAAGAGCAGGTGCATCGCTGGCAAATTAGCCGCAAAAAAGAAGCGCCGGAAAAAGAAGGGGTATCCATTGTCACCTTGTCCAGGCAGCCTGGTAGCGGGGGGCGCATCATAGCAGGTCGCCTGGCTGAACAACTCCGCATCGATATTTTCCATCAGGAACTCATCCATCAAATTGCCAAAAGTGCAGATGTGAGCGAAACGGTGCTTGAAACCCTTGATGAGCGCGGTCTCAATACGCTGGAGCACTGGATTTCTTCCCTGGTCCACGAGCGCCACCTGTGGCCGGATCGCTACATGCAGCATCTGATGAAGGTTATCGGCACCATCGGCAATCACGGCCGGGCGCTCATTGTGGGCAGAGGCGCCAACTTTATTTTGCCGGCTGAAAAAAGGTTTGCCGTTCGCATTGTGGCCCCGCAGGCCTGGCGAATCGAAAATGTCTCCAGGGAATTTGATATTTCTTCAGAAGAGGCTCGGCGAAGGGTTATGCGAACCGAATCGGACCGCAGGGCGTTTATCCGTAAATATTTTAATGCCGATATTGCCGATCCCACCAATTATGATCTTGTGGTTAACACGGCCACCCTCAAACTGGATGATGCCGTCAACGTGATATCCGCCGCCCTGGGCATGGTGGAATGTGTTCTGGTAGAATAGCGGGTTTAAAAAATCACAGGACGTGCCTTTACAGCATCGATCAACGGCCGGTCTTTCGGGACAATCTTTGCTGAATTTTTTCGTTGCGCAGCTCCCGCAGTGCATCATTGGCCACCCAGCGGGCCGCTTTGGATTCCAATTGCCGGATTTCCCCGGCCACAGCAATCGCCTTACGGTTCAAGGCGCTGTTGCGTTTGCCGATCTGGCGCAAGGCCCAGTTGACCGCTTTTTTGACGAAATTGCGATCATCGCAGGCCGCTTTTTTGATTTGCTTAAAAAAAGGGTCAAACTGTCGATCGGTTGCTTTTTTATCGTGCACGGCCAAAACCGCCATGAGCACAAATCCGGCCCGTTTGACAAATTCTTCCGGCCGCTGCGACCAGGCCATGGCCTTTTGCCGCCCAAAGGCCGTTTTGCTGAACAGTCGATTGCAGCATTGATCACACAGATCCCAGGAATCAAAATCTTTAGCCCAGCGCTCAAGCTGCGCGTCTGTTATCAGCTGCGGATCTTCGATCATGCAGGCCAGGATGCGAGCTTCATGGATGGCGCTCGACCACAACTGACCGGCCAGTTTACGATTGGTGCCGATTTTCTTGGCCAGCCCCTGAAGTTTGGGAATCGAAACCCCCAGCGCCCGGTCGGATTTGATGCCGTATCTCGCCATACCGGCCGCCGATTCCGGATCCCCCATCGATTTTAACTCCGCAATGACATCGTTCAGTCGCATAGCGCCTCGTTGCCCGATTGAGCCCGTTGGGCCCGTTGCACCGGTTTAGCCCGTTGGGCCGGTTGAGCCCGTTGAGCCGGTTGAGCCGGTTAAGCCCGTTGCCCGTTAAGCCGTAAAATGAACAATTTCCGCATTTAGGTTGGCAAAAGGTCATGTTTTTTTCTGAAAGGCGCACCGTTACCAAATTACAAAAATTGTACATTGTGGTCTGATATTTGGGATGATGGGCATCCAAACTTTTGGATTTAAGTATTGCCCGGCAGTAGTCCCAAATATCAGGCCACCGGCAACTTGTTATTCGGTGCGCCTGAAAGCAAATGACATGGCCGACTCAAGTCCCATAGGTCAAGACTGTGACCATCCTCTAGATCAGCTTATGCAGTTTTTGCTCTAACTGATCAAACTCATCGCCCTTGAAGCAATACTGCAGTTCCACGAAGCGCTTGCGGAAATCCTTTACTTCTTTTTTAACATTCTTGTTATGCAGGATCACATCCGCCATCAGCTGGGCCAGCCCGGCAAAATCCGCAGCTGCCATGCCAAAGCGCGTCATTTCCTGCACTCCGGTGCGCAATGATCCGGCGGCTGAAAAACTTTCCTCATCCGGAGCCGCCTGGTAATTGCAGATGATATGATTTTCTTCCAGCCGTCGGGCGATTTCAGGCGCGCTGGCATAACCGACGTTGATAATCACCTGGTGGGTTTCGGTAAAGGAAATACCTGGATCTCCGGCAATATCCAGGCCGCATTCTTTTAAGGCCATGGCAAATGCCTTGGCGTTGGCGATAACATTTTTCTGATATTCTTCTTTAAAGGCGTTCATTTCAAAAGCCGCCAGCAGCAGGCCCAGCAACGTGCCCGGGTGGTGGTTGCTGGTGCTGCCGGGGAACGCCCGGCGCTGAATGGCTTCCCAAAATTCATAATGTACGTCGTCTTCGCTGTAATTAACGGCCGCAATGCCGCGCTGGGTGCCATAGAATGTTTTATGCGTCGAGCCGGTGACAACATCGGCGCCTTCCTCAAAGGGTTGCTGGAAATACGGGCCCACCAGCCCCAGCACATGCGCCATGTCATACATCAGCATACAATCCAGCTCGAGCGCATCGATGATAGCGCGCATCTCCTTTACCGGCTCTTTATGAATGATCATGCTTTTACCCAGGATCATCAGCTCCGGGCGGTGTTCGGCAATCAATTCCCGGGCGGCTGCGACATCGATCCTGTACGGGTTATCTTCCAGGACCGGAAAGTTGACCACTGCCGGTTTTTCCCATTTGGGATCGCGCATCACAAAATCCCGCAGCGCTCCCATGGGCTGGGCGCTGAGATGGCCGCCTTTGATAATATGATTGTTCATCACCTTGCGGATGCGGCGCTGTTCGCTTTTGCGGTCAGCGCGGTTGACATAATCCACCAGGGCGCTGAAGACGGCCATATTGGCCATTTGCCCTGATATGACCCGGGTTTCGACCTCACCGCAGGCTAAAAAACGCTGGAATTCGCAGGTTAAAAGATTTTCAACCTCGGCAATAAAATCGGTGCCCTGGTAGTAAAACACGTCGGCTTCCTTGAAGGCCTTAACCTGTTTGTGCTCGGCATAACGGCCGGCCGGGTCGGTGATGGACAGCATGTGCGCCAGCGCGGAGGTGGTTTGTTCGGAAGGTATCAAATTAACACATTGCTGCTGGCGCCAGAGGTGGTTGTCGATGGCTTTGGCAATCAAGGTTTTGGCATTGAGCGCCATTTCCTCGGCCGCACACACCTCCTGGCGGTCGGTACGCAGCTGGTCGTGATAAATCGGCCAGCAATAGGGTGGTGCTTCGGCCCGCAGATGATAGGGAACGATGACGGCACGGATGCGTTTACCCCGGATGTCGATCTCGATTTCATCACCTTCCACCAGATCGCTGTCCAGCAGGGCCAGGCCGATGGCGCGCCGGCTTTTGTCGTCACTTTGCCGGGTGGATAGCCCGAGCCCTTCACTTTGCCACAGCGGCACCATGGTCCCGCTGGTCACATAGCCCACGTGCCGATCGTCGTGAAACACTTTGGCTTCGGCCCGCGCAACGCCTTTATCGATCAGCGCGATGGGTTGAATGATACGCGGCAGGTCGGCCATCATCAGATAGTCCCGATCGACAATTCGCATGAAAGCTTCATATTGTTTGGTCAGCGCAGCGCGGCCGATAAAGTCTCCTTTTAACGGTGAAAGACTGACACTGAAACGCGCCAGCATACTGGCAAAGGCCGGTATTTCCTTACCCTCGGGATCAAGCCCCAGCTCATGGCCGTAAAGCGGCAATACGGCCTCCAGACGCAGGGTGTCTCTGGCGCCCAGGCCGATGGGTTTTGCGCCTTTGTCCAGCAGTGCCTGCCAGATCGCCGCTACATCCGCCCGTTGAATAAAAAGCTCAAAGCAAATCGGTTCTCCGGTGTAGCCGGTGCGCGAAATCAGCACCTGGCTGCCGCTGATTTGCGCGGTCCTCAGGCAGTTGCGCATCGGTTCGGGCAGGCGGCCCCCGGAAATCAAATCCAGCATGATGTCTTTGGCCATTGGCCCCTGCAGGCTGAGCATGGCCACCTCCGAAGTCCGATCAATGAGTTCAACCTCGCCAAATTTTGAACGGATCTTTTCCAGATGAGCAAAATCTTTTTCGCGGTTGGCGGCATTGACGACCAGAATGAATTCATCGGGCACAAAACGATACAGATAGGCATCATCGATAATGCCGCCGTTTTCATTGGGGATCATCGTGTAATGGCCCTCTTCTTCCTCCAGCGCGGCGGCATTGTTGGACAGCACGTGCTGCAGGAAATCCAGTGCATCTTTGCCCCGAACGATGAAACGGCCCATATGTGAAATGTCGAAAAGACCGGCTGCTTTACGGGTGGTCAAATGCTCCTGAACGATACCGGCCTCATAGTGTAACGGCATTTCCCAGCCGCCAAATTCAACCATATTGGCACCCAGTTTGACATGCTGATCGTTTAACGCGGTTTTGTTTAATTTTTCCATGGCTGCTGATCCTTTTTTGGCAGAAGTTGAAAATTCTGTTGCGCTTTTATGACAGAAAATAATAGATAAAAGCATTCTGAGTGTCAAACGGATATCGTGCAAGTCAGAGGATATCTTCACACCATAATGTGGGCCGGTGAGAAAATGAAGACAGCAATTAACCATACTCAGGCGTCTCTGCCCGCCTTGTATCGAGCAACCGGGCGCAGCATTGGATGGTGGCAGATTTTTGCCAACCTCATCGGGGCCCTCACGGTCACATCCTATTTTGTTTTTTTTGATCAGGTGTTTCCGGCCATGCGGATTCGGAATACATTTTACGTCCTGGCCATCATGTTTATTATTCTGGCTGCCATCGCTTTCTTCATTTTCAATTTCTGGCAAAAAGATTTATTCCGCTATTTACAGTTAACCGCCCAGAATAAACCCGTTGAAGCCGATCTGCAGAAAAAGGCCCAGCGCAAAATTCTTAATATGCCGTTCGTGTCGGCCCTGGTGAGCTTTTTTAACTGGTTTTTGGCTGCCATTACCATGTCCACATACAGCGTCCTATCAGATTCCAGTGGCGCACAAGCATTGGCGTTTGAACTGATCGAAGGCATAAGGGTTTTTGGCGGCACCCTTATCGGCGGTGTGATCACCGCTGCGATTATTTTTTTCATTACCGATGCCAAATGCCGCCAGAATTGGTCCGCCCTTTTCCCTGAAGGCGGCCTGGCCAAAATGTCAGGCGTGTTTCGCCTCAAGCTTCGCACCCGCATGTTTGTCATCTTTGTTCTGGCCAGCATCTTGCCGCTGATCCTGATGGCGGTCTTATCGTACAACAAAGCCAGCATGATGCTGGAGATGGATCCGGGCGAGGTCATCCAGAGCCTGCTGTATTTAACGGCCTTTTTATTGATCGTCACTCTGGCGGTGGCCGTCATCCTGTCACGCTCATTTTCCACCGGTATTATCGATCCGATCAGCCAGATGGAAACTGCCATGGCGCAGGTCGAAAAAGGAGATCTGAACGCAACCGTAACCGTTAACAGCAACGATGAACTTGGCGCCCTGGGCGAAAATTTCAATCAGATGACCGAGGGCCTCAAGGACCGCTATCGCCTGCGTCAATCACTGGACCTGGCCAAAGAAGTGCAGCAAAACCTGCTGCCAATGGAAAATCCGCATTTTCCGGGCTTGGATATCGCCGGCAAAAGCATCTATTGTGATGAAACCGGCGGTGATTATTTTGACTTTTTCGACAGCGCCGCAGGGAGCAAACAAAAATACGGGGTGGTCGTCGGCGATGTATCCGACCACGGCATCCCCTCCGCCCTTCTGATGGCCTCGGCCCGCGCATTTTTGAGGCAGCGCACGGCGCTGGCCGGCAGCATTGCCGACATCGTCGGCGACGTCAACCGCCAGTTAACCCGGGACGTGGAAGACACCGGTCGTTTTATTACCCTTTTTTATCTTCAAATCGATATGCACAACCGCTGCCTGAACTGGGTGCGGGCCGGGCACGAACCCGCACTGTTGTATGATCCCGCCAGCGATCGCTTTGAAGAGCTGGCCGGCGAAGGCATTGCTCTGGGTGTAGACGACAGCTGGCAGTATGCTGCCAGCCGGCGTGATGATCTGACTGATGGGCAGATTATTTTATTGAGCACTGACGGTATTTGGGAAGCCCGCAATCCGCAGGATCAAATGTTCGGCCGGCAGGCCGTTTCTGATATCATTCGCCAACACGCGCAAACCAGCGCAGCCAAAATCCAGGATGCGATTCTGACCGAACTAAACCGTTTTCAAGAGGGTGTCGCATCCGCCGATGACACCACCCTGGTGATCATAAAAATCAGAGGACAAATAGCTCATAGCTGATAGCTCATAGGTTTGATGTTAAATGTAGGACAGCCCACGACTGCCCTCTGATGGCTCCGAGCACGAGCACGATGAGCAACATGTGGTTTCGTCCTGGTCGTCGTCTTCGTACTCGTCCTCGAAAACTCAAACCACCACACACGCAACACGAAGTACAGAGGACAGAA
>CAZJHF010000071.1:0-12862 GCA_964545505.1 uncultured Desulfobacterales bacterium
ATACCTGGGGCCGGCGCGGGACGAACTGATTAAAATGATCAGATATAAGAATGAGCATGTGCTCGGAAGCGCAGGAAACGCGTAAACCATCTTGGATTGCGGATTTTGGAATTTGGATTTTATATTGGACAAAAGAGAGGAACGATTGATGGGGATTAGCGAAACTCAAGACAGGGTCAAGAAGGTCGGTTTTATTTCGACGCGTATTGCCGGCACCGATGGGGTGTCACTGGAGCTTGAAAAATGGGCGGATGTATTTAAAAAATTTGGCTGGACGAGTTATTATTTTGCCGGTGAATTGGACCGGCCGCCGCAGCGATCTTACCTGGTCGAAGAGGCCCATTTTACCCATCCGGACATAAGGGCGATTCACAACGAGGTTTTTGGTGTCACAACTCGCGAACGGGCGCTCTCCAAAAAAATATATCAACTGGCCATAATGCTAAAAGACCATTTATACGAGTTTGTTAAAAAATTCGATATCGATCTGATTATTCCGCAAAACGCCCTGACCATACCGATGAATATTCCCCTGGGAATTGCCATAACGGAATTTATCGCCGAAACCCATATTCACACTATCGCGCACCACCACGATTTTTACTGGGAAAGGGACCGCTTTATGGTCAACGCTGTCTCGGATTATCTAAGAATGGCATTTCCGCCGGTGTTGCCCTCCATCGAGCATGTGGTGATCAATTCGGTGGCGGATACGCAGCTGAGTTTGCGTACCGGCATTTCAAGCCATGTGATGCACAATGTTATGGATTTTGATAACCCGCCACCGCCACCGGATGAATATACACTCGATGTCCGGCAGGCCCTGGGGATTGAGGATGACGAACTCTTTATCCTGCAGCCCACCCGCGTGGTTCCGCGCAAAGGCATCGAGCATGCAATTGAACTGGTCCACCGACTGGACCGCAAAGCCAAACTGGTGATCTCGCATGCCTCTGGTGATGAAGGCTGGGACTACGAGCAGCGACTGAGGGAATACTCCAAACTGATGAAAGTCCACACCATTTTCGTCGACGACATCATCAACGAGGAAAGAGGCACCACACCGGACGGCCGCAAAATTTACACCCTGGAAGACATTTACCCCTATGCAGATCTGGTCACCTATCCATCAACTTTCGAAGGATTCGGCAATGCCTTTTTGGAGACATTGTATTTTAAGAAACCCATTGTCGTAAACACCTATTCGATTTATCTCAAAGATATTAAGCCCAAAGGGTTTAAGGTGATTGAAATTGACGGTTATGTCACCGATAAAGCGGTTGATCAGACCAAGCAGGTACTGGATAATCCGCAACTTTGCCAGGAAATGGTTGATCATGATTATGAGCTGGCCAAAAAGTATTTTTCATACACAGTCCTGCATCAGGCCCTGAGAAACTATATGGTTGCCCATAACTGGTTAGCGCCTGAATGCTAATTTTGCATGAAAATTAATGAGAGGATTGGGATACAATTTAAATGTAGTGCGTCACACAAATTACATAAGCATAAAAACATACCTGTTAGGGATAGTAGATGAAAATCATTTTATCTCATTAATTTTCACCCCGTGGGCGAGTCGGAGGCTTCCATCTGCTGCGTTATTCAAAACGAAGCATAGTATACTATAGCTTCGCCATGAAGTGCCTTGCATATGAAAGCCTCCGACTCGTGCAAAAATTCACGTTACAAAAAGAGGAATGTATGGAAAACGTAAAAAACCTGCTGAACAGCATATACGGCGAGCAGAACGGAGCGCTGGCCCTGGAGCGAATTGCGCCGATTATTGAAAAATATCGTGCTAAAAAAAATATAAAACCATCCTATTTTTCCCAGGAAGATGTGGTGCTGATCACCTATGGCGACTCCCTGAAGAAGGAGGGTGAAGTCCCCCTGGCCACCTTGCATGCCTTCGCCAATCAATACCTGAAAGGCGCCGTTTCCAACGTTCACTTTTTGCCTTTTTTCCCCTACTCATCGGATGACGGTTTTTCGGTCATGGACTTTTTTCAGATCGACCCGGCCCTGGGCACCTGGCAGGAGGTGGCGTCCATCGGCCAGGACTTTGAGCTGATGTTTGACTATGTGGTCAACCACTTCTCCTCAAACGGGCAGTGGTTTCAAAACTACCTGGCCGGCCAAACCGGATTTGAGGAATTCGCCATTGAAATGGATCCCGCCATCGATCTTGCCATGGTGACCCGGCCGCGAGCTTTGCCGCTTTTGTCAGAGTATAAAAAGAGTGACGGGAAAATGGTACATTTATGGACCACATTCAGCGCCGATCAAATCGATTTTAATTTTAAAAGCCTGGATGTGCTCGCAAAAATGATCGATGTCTTGTTGTTTTATGCCGATCAAGGCGCCACCATCTTAAGACTGGATGCCATCGCTTACCTGTGGAAGGAAATCGGTACCCACTGCATTCACCTGCCGCAAACCCATGATATGGTCAAGCTGTTCCGGGCGGTGCTGGACCGGGTGGCCCCGGATGTGATCATTTTAACCGAAACCAACGTGCCGCATGATGAAAATATCAGTTACTTTGGCGACGGCCGCGATGAAGCCCAGATGGTCTATAATTTTACTCTGCCGCCGTTGCTTTTTCACACATTTGTCACCGAAGATGCCAGCATCCTTTCCGAGTGGGCCAAAGGGCTAAATCTGGCATCTAAAGATAATACGTTTTTTAATTTTACCGCTTCCCATGATGGGATTGGCGTGCGCCCGCTGGAGGGCATCCTGGAACCCGGTGAAATCGAGCGCCTGGCCGAAATTGTAAAATCGAATGGGGGTCAGGTTTCCTACAAGCGCAATCCTGACGGATCCGATAGCCCCTATGAACTCAACATTACTTACGTGGATGCCATTCTGGGGGACAGCACTTCGGACTGCGCTGAGAAATTTCTGGCCACCCAGTCCGTTCAATACACCCTGCCAGGCGTGCCGGCCACCTACATCCACAGCCTGCTGGGATCCCGCAACTGGGTGGAGGGGGTCCGGCAAACCGGCCGAGCCCGCACCATCAACCGCGAAAAACTCCAGGTCGAAAAGCTCATTGCAGAATTAAAGAACCCGGATTCGTTTCGCGCCCGGGTTTTTTTTCCCTACCTGGATTTAATCAAAACGCGCAAAAAACAACCGGCATTTCATCCCAACGCCGACTTTGAAATTCTGGATATCGATTCGAAGGTTTTCGGGATCAAACGCGCCAGCCAGGATCAAACGATTGTTGCCCTTACGAACATATCATCTAAAATGGTTTCAATTTCCCTGCCCGCTGGCGCAACAAGCGCTCCGATGGTGGACATAATGACCGGTGAAAACGTAAACACTGCAAACTTTCAACTCAATCCCTATCAGTATTTGTGGCTTGAATTGACAGAATAAAAGGAAGGCATTATCTGTCAGAAACAGGCGTAATGGAGCACTGGAGTATTGACAAATTTGTATCACTCTAATACTCCAAATGGCTTTGGAACGCTGATATTTATCTAAAAATCGGAAATAAGGGATGCGATAAATGAAAACCAATACCCCGCTGGCAAAAGCAAAAGATGGCTTTAATACTGTTGATGTTTCTCAAAAGTATGTCGACGCTGCTCTCAATTGGCTGGAGGTCTGGCTGAGCGATCAAATGTTCAGCGATTATGTTCACCAGATTCAGTATCTAATTGAAAACGAGCACTGGAATTTTTTGCTGGATGCATTTTACCAGGTTATCCCCTTCGGAACCGGCGGCCGCCGGGGCCTGGTCGGCATCGGCCCCAACCGTATCAATACATGGACCATCCAGGCCTCCGCCCAGGGGCATTCGCAGTATTTGATTAACATGTTCGGGGAAGAAGCCAAAAATCGCGGTGTTGTGCTGACTTATGATGTCAGAAAATATGTCCAAAAAGGTATCTACGATGACTCGGCTCCCAATCCCGTCAAGGATTTGGACGGCCGCATTCTGGCCATTGCTGCCGCCGAGGTGTATACCGCTAACCAGATCAAAGTGTATCTGTATGATGAGACCCGCAGCACGCCACAGCTGTCTTTTACCATCCGCCATCTAAATGCAATCTCCGGAGATATGTTCAGTGCCAGCCACAATTTGCCCACTGACAACGGCAAAAAGGTCTATGATCAGTATGGCGGTCAGTTGATACCACCCGACGATCAGAACCTGGTGGATGAAGTCACCCAGAACGTGAAAGAAATCAAAACCCTGGCATATGAGAAAGCCAAAGCACAGGGACTCATCGAAATCATTGGCGCTGAGGCCGATGAGGCCTATTATGCCGCCGTGTGCCCGGTATCGCTTTCCAGCGAACGTAAATTAAGAATCGTCTATTCCCCCCTGCATGGAACCGGCCTGACATCGGTTTATCCAATCCTAAAAAAACTGAATTTCGATGTCACCCTTGATCCGGCAACGTCTAATTTAAGCGGTGCTTTTGAAAACGTCACCTTCAACATACCCAATCCGGAAGTGGTTGAGTCCTTTGACCACTCGCTGCCGTTTGCCCGGGAAGTCGATGCTGACCTATTGATCAGCACCGACCCGGATGCGGATCGAATTGGAGTAATGCTCAAACACAACGGCGACTGGCGGTTTTTAAGCGGAAATGAAATCGGCATCATCCTGACCCAGTATGCCATTTCAAAATTTAAGGCCCAGGACCGGCTCAATCAGGATAATGTCATCATCAAAACCGATGTCACCACTTCGTTGATTCAAAAAATAGCCGCTGAAAACGGCATCCGCTGTATCGGCGATTTGCTGGTGGGGTTTAAATATATCGGTGACCTCATGAATAAAATTGAAGCCGACAATCAAATCGATCACTTTATGATGGGCACCGAAGAGAGCCATGGTTACCTGATGGGCAATTACGCCCGGGATAAAGATGCCGCCTGTGCCGCCATCTGGCTGGGCGAACACGCTGCCGAATTGAAAGGCAAAAATAAAACCCTTTTGGATGACCTGGCCGAAATCTATGCCCGCTACGGATATTGCCATAATTATTTAACCGAAATCAGGCTGCTGGGCGCCAAGGGCATGGAGCAAATTTTGATGATCATGAATCATTTGCGCGATACCCGCATTGATGCCTTTGGGGACATCACCGTCGCGCATAAAATCGACCGCCGTGATGGCGAACCGCAACCGCATCTATCGCGCACCGATACATCCGCCCGCAATATGCTGGTCTACCAGCTGGACAATACCCCGCATACGACCAGCCTGCGCGTGACGGTTCGGCCGTCGGGCACCGAACCCAAAATCAAAATGTATTTCGAGGTCTTCGGTAAATCCTTTAGGCTGGAGGATATTGAAGCGGAAAAGGAAAAAATTGTTAAACTGCGTGAACAGCTGGAAAAAAATGTGATGCAGTACTGCTACAAATTGCTGGAGGTTGATTTTCCCGACAGGGGCTTTTTGCTGTTCTGGCAGCTGCCGCTGGCTGATAAATTAAAATATTTTGAAATCGAAGATGACATCATTGGCTTAAAAGACATATCCGATGAAAACGAGCGTAAAGAAAAATTGTTCAACCTATTGGAATTTTTAGGTGCCAATCCGATTCAGAAAATAGACAAGGCCTTCCAAGAAAAGTATAAGGCCGGGATATTGGAGTATTTGAAGTTGTCTTAAGCCAACTTCGATTTTGGATTATGGATGTCAGGTCTGAAATCTAAAATTTAGGTTACGAGGTTTTTCCTAAATCCAAAATCCGAGATCCAAAATCTAAAATAAGAGGAGTCACATGCCCTTCCCTGCCAACAAAACCAAAATTGTGTGCACCATCGGTCCGGCTTCGGATTCGTCGGAGATTCTGGAAAGAATGATCCGGGCCGGCATGAATATCGCGCGGCTTAACTTTTCCCATAGTGATTTTGAGAGCCACGCTGAAACGATTCAAAGAATTCGCGCTGCAGCCCAAGCGACCGAAAAACGGGTGGCCATTATGGCCGATCTGCCCGGCCCCAAAATGCGTATCGGAGAATTTGAAGAAGAACCGATTGAATTGAAACCGGATGATCTCTTTACACTGACAACCGAAGATGCCATCGGTAACCAGAGCCGCGTGTCCGTTAGCTTCTCACGACTGCACGAAGCGGTCAAACCGGGAGACAATTTATTTTTGAACGATGGCTTGATCGAAATGGCTGTCATGAATGTGGCAGGCCGGGAAGTCGAGTGTAAGGTTCTTGTCGGCGGTGAGCTCAGATCCCGCAAGGGGCTTAATTTGCCGGGCATCGATCTGGGCATCAGTGCATTTACGGATCGCGATCATGAATGCCTCAAATTTGCCATGCAAAATGGTGTGGACGTTGTCAGCCAGTCTTTTGTGGAAACTGCCGCAGACATCCACGCCGTTCGCCAGGCCGCCAAAGACCTCGGCCATGATCCGTTTATTATTGCCAAACTCGAACGTATCGGGGCACGCGATCACCTCGATGATATCCTGGAAGCATCCGACGGCATTATGATTGCCCGCGGGGACCTGGGCGTTGAAATCCCCATCGAAATGATCGCCGTGGCCCAGAAGAAAATTATGCAAAAAGCCAATTTGGCTGGTAAACCCGTTATTACCGCCACTCAGATGCTGGAGTCCATGACCCACAGCCGCCGGCCTACGCGGGCCGAAGCCACCGATGTGGCCAATGCCATCCTGGACGGCACCGACTGTGTCATGTTGTCCGGCGAATCGGCCATGGGCGAATATCCGGTGGACGCAACTGCGATGCTGGCTAAAATTGCTGCAGCGACCGAGCCGCATCGCGCCTATAACCCCATAGAAGGTCAACTGCGATCGCGCCGCGAAGGCGATAACGTCAATAAAGAGGATTTAATCGCCTTAAGTGTTGACACCACCTTGAAGCGAATCACACCGCCAACGGTCATCGTTCCTACCCGCAGCGGCGCGACCGCCAGAAGGATTACGCGCTTCAGATTGCCGGTCTGGATTACCGCCGTCAGCCGTGTTGAGAAAACCTGCCAGGATTTGATGTTTTCATATGGCGTCCAGCCGATCTGTGAACCGGAGCACCCGGATGACTGGAAACAATGGGCCCGCAACCACTTGAAGCTTGTCGGGGAAAGTGGCGACATAATTGTCATGACCGAAGGGCCTTCAGAAAAACACCCCTATCGCAATAACCGCATGGAAATACTGGATCTGAGCCGAACTTAGCGAGTTGACTAAAATGTTTTTTGAAGCTTTCACCACAGAGAGCAAAGAGAACACAAAGATTGAATTCGTTATTTAAATAAATGAATATGAACTTCTTATGCTTTTCTCTGTGAGCTCTGAGAGCTCTGTGGTAAATAATATTCCAATGCTAAAAATCCATTTTTCGCGCTATCAGCGTGACTTATGAAGCAAAAACTGAAACAAATGCGGAAGCACGCCCTGCAGATTTTCGAAGCCGGGCTGCAGGCAGTAGATCCAGTGGCCGCCATCAATCACTATGTGACCGTGAGTGATAGCGTGCTGAGCATCGGCGAACAGCAGTTCAAGCTCAAGGATTATGATCGCATTCTGATCATCGGCGCCGGCAAAGCGGTTGCCCCCATGGCCAAAACAATGGAAGACCATCTGGGCAATCGAATCGCCGCTGGTGTTATTGTTACCAAAGATGAACATGGCCTGCCCTTAAAGAAAGTAAAAGTATGCGAGGCCAGCCACCCGGTTCCCGATGCGCGGGGTGTAGCCGGTACCGAAGAAATCCTCGCTCTGGTCAAAAAAGCGGGCGAGCGTGATCTGATCATCTGCTTGATCTCCGGCGGGGGCTCAGCGCTTTTAATCGCACCGGTCGAGGGAATATCACTTGCAGGCAAGCAAGAGGCCACCAGACTATTACTGGCCTGTGGTGCAACCATCCACGAATTTAATGCGGTCCGCAAACATCTTTCCCGGGTCAAAGGCGGCCGCCTGGCGCAAAAGGCTTACCCGGCCACGGTGACCAGCCTGATTCTTTCAGATGTGGTCGGCGATGATCTGGATGTCATCGCCTCGGGTCCGACCGTTCCCGATTCCAGCACCTTTCACGATGCCGAACAAATTCTTAAAGACTATGGCATCTGGGATCAACTGGCAGCTAATGTCCGTAACCATCTCGAGAAAGGATCAGCCGGACAGATCGCGGATACGCCTAAACCGGGTGATACGGCCTTTAAAAAATGTTCACAGGTTTTGGTGGGAACCAATCTGCAAGCATTGGAAGCCGCGGGTAAAGCAGCCGAACATCTCGGGTATCGTCCTTTAATTCTCTCTTCTAAAATAGAGGGCGAAGCCCGTGAGGTGGCCAAATTTTATACGGCGATTGCCAAAGAAGTTCTGAGCTCGAGCAACCCAATGGAAACTCCTGTATGTGTTCTGGCCGGAGGTGAGACCACGGTCACGATTTCAGGAGAAGGGCTTGGCGGCCGCAATCAGGAGTTTGCCCTGGCAGCGGCTATGGCAATCGATGGTGTCAAAAATCTCGTTGTGCTAAGTGGCGGCACAGATGGAACCGATGGCCCCACAGATGCAGCCGGGGCGATGGCCGACGGCGCGACCCTAGCGCGGGCGCGTGAAAAAAATATGGACCCGAAGGATTTTCTACGGCGCAATGATTCCTACCGTTTCTTTCAGAAGCTGGATGATCTGGTTATGACAGGGCCAACCCGCACCAACGTGATGGACATCTATATGCTGCTGGTCGGCAGCGTTGGATGATTTCGGAATGTGGCCGCGACAAGCTGCATTCGGCCTGAGCTCATGTCGAAGGCAGTCGAGTCGATTGCCGATTGCGGATTTGTAGAAAAAATATTTCCCATCATGCAATCTGCAATCCGCTATCGTTAAAAGGTGTTCATTCGGCTGTGGTTTCTAAAAGCTGTTTCAAAATTCCTTTGGAGTGTATTTTGCGGACTTTTGCCCAAAAGCGCTTAGCGAAGAGGAGCGCAAAATCTTGAACTGTTTGACTCGACAGGCGCCTGAGCCCGAGTTTTCAAGATTTAGCGCAGCGAGCTTAGCGCTTGGCAAAAACCGCAAACCAGCGGAAAAGGAATATTGAAATAGCCTCTATTAAAAACGGGTCAGGCCGCCTGCCGCGGACCGATCCAAAATCCATATCAACGCGCCCCTGGACGGTTGGATGAGCTGGGCAGGATAGCGATCGAGTTCGTCGTCACCCTCCAAAACGGTCTTGAGAGCCCCTGCTTTCTCACCGCCGCTAACCAGAAACAGGATCAGATCGGCGTTGTTAAAAACCGGCACGGTCAGGGTAATGCGATAGGCATTAAATTTTTCAATCCAGTTGGCCATCACCAGGCGTTTTTTTTCATTCAGAGACGGGGAACCGGGAAAGAGTGAAGCCGTATGGCCATCAGATCCCATCCCCAGCAAAACACAGTTAAAACGAGGCATCTCGCCGTTTGTGATGCCAAAGAATCGGCGTATATCGTGGGCATAATCTTCTGCTGCTTTGCTGGCATCGGACTCTTCAGCACGCATGCGATGGATGTTGGCGGGCGGAATGGGAGCACGGGATAACATCGCTTCAAAGGCCATGCGGTAGTTGCTCTCCGGGTGATCCGGTGTAACGTGGCGCTCGTCGCCCCAAAAAAAGTGGACACGCTCCCAGGGAATCTGGCCGCTCAACCTGGGATCGTCGACCAGCAGCGTATAAAGCCTGCGCGGTGTCGAACCGCCGGACAAAGCGATGCTATAAACATCGTGTGCTTGCAATGTTTTGCCTATGTGTTGAACAAGTGTTTCAGCGACCGCTTTGCACATCGCTTCTGCATCGGCGACAATTTTAATTTTATTGTTTTTTGAGGCCATTATCTTACTTGCAGGACTTTTTATCGTTTGACAGATACAAGATTCAATAGATTGTTCAAAAAAATAAGAATCAAAATGATGATTTGCAATTGTTTGATGACAAAAACGACTTGTTAAAGCAAAAAGAAGCATTATCATATATCAATTATTTTCTCCGGGGGATGTCGATATGCTTGCCAAAAAAAATCCAACCACAACAAAAAGCTGGCAAAACTTACGCCGAAACTACGAAAAGATAAAAGATCTTCACATGCGGGACCTCTTTGCCGAAGATCCCCGCCGGTTTGAAAAGTTTTGCATCCGTTTTAACGATATAATTGTGGATTACTCCAAAAACAGGATCACAGAGGATACACTCAAAAGCCTGATTGCGCTGGCAGAAGAATGTGAGCTTGGGAATGCAATCGAAAATATGTTTTCCGGTCAGAGAATTAATGAAACCGAAAATCGGTCTGTCCTGCACACGGCCCTGCGCAACAGAGACAATACGCTGATTAAGGTCGATGGCCGGGATGTGATGCCGGAAGTCAACCGGGTCTTAAATCAATTGCAGGATTTTTCAGCCCGGGTCATCTCGGGGGAATGGCTGGGTTATACCGGTAAAAAAATTACAGATATCGTCAATATTGGCATCGGCGGCTCTGACCTGGGGCCGCTGATGGTCACAGAGGCGTTGCGGCCATATGCCCAAAAAGACATCCGTGTTCATTTTGTTTCCAACGTTGACGGCACCCACATCACCGAGACCCTCAAACACCTTAATCCGCAAACCACCCTGTTTATGATCGCCTCCAAAACGTTTACCACCCAGGAGACGATGACCAATGCATTTTCTGCCAGAAACTGGTTTATAGAAGCAGCCAAGGAGTCGCAGCATGTCGCCCGTCATTTTGTGGCCATTTCAACCAACACTGAGGCGGTTGAAAAATTCGGCATTGATAGGGACAACATGTTTGTTTTCTGGGATTGGGTGGGCGGACGCTATTCCCTGTGGTCGGCCATTGGTTTATCGATCGCCTGTTATATTGGATATGAAAACTTCGTTGCACTTTTAGAGGGCGCATATGATATGGATCAGCATTTTCAATCCACACCTTTTGATCAAAATATCCCGGTGATACTGGCCTTGATCGGCATCTGGTACAATAATTTTTTTGGAGCCCAGACCGAAGCCATCCTGCCCTATGATCAATATATGCATCGATTTCCAGCCTATTTTCAGCAGGGCAATATGGAAAGCAACGGCAAATCAGTTAATCGCGAAGGTCAAAAAGTCGATTACCAGACCGGACCGATCATCTGGGGTGAACCGGGAACCAACGGCCAGCATGCCTTCTATCAGCTGATTCATCAGGGCACTAAATTAATTCCGGCCGATTTTCTGGCACCGGCCATCAGCCACAATCCCATTGGAGAGCATCACCGGATTTTATTATCGAATTTCTTCGCCCAGACCGAAGCACTGCTGAACGGCAAAACAGCGGATGAGGTCAGGGCCGAATTAAAAAAAGATGGTAAAAGCGATAAAGAAATTAAAAAAATATGGCCGCAAAAGGTTTTTGAGGGCAATCGCCCCACCAACTCTATTCTTTTCAAGGAACTGACCCCCAGGATGCTGGGAAGCTTAATTGCCATGTACGAACATAAAATTTTTGTCCAGGGGGTGATCTGGAACATTTTTAGCTTCGACCAATGGGGGGTCGAGCTCGGCAAGCAGCTGGCCAAAAGAATATTGCCCGAGCTGGCAGATGAAAAAGTAATCGATACCCATGATAGCTCCACCAACGGGTTGATCAATGCTTACAAAAAAATGAGAATTGAGACTGAGTGATTATCGAATCGATAAGACTTAATGAAAGGAGACTTGTAAAAATGAATTTGAAAAAATTAACGATTGTTACGATTGCGTTACTGTTGTTTCTAATCGGATGTGCCCAGACCAACAGCAACACCGCCAATGCTTCGGCTGCTTCGGCAACACCCGTCGTCGATCGAATCCAGCAGCGCGGTATGCTGACAGTGGGCATGACGGGCACTATGCCGCCGTTGAACATGACCTCCAAGGAAGGCGAACTGATGGGCTATGAAGTCGATCTGGCCCGGGCCATGGCCAAGGCCATGGGGGTCAAAGCCCAGCTAAAGACGATGCTTTTTGCCGAACTGTTGCCGGCTTTAGAGGCAGGTAAAATCGATATGATTATTTCCAACATGACCATTACGCCCGGGCGCAACATGAAAGTGGCTTTTGTGGGACCGTATTTTGTCTCCGGCAAAGCGTTCATGACCAAAAAAAAGACCATCGCCCTGGCAGACGAAGCCGATGATATTGACGCCAAAAACACCAAACTGGTTGCGCTCAAGGGCTCCACCAGTCAGGCATTTGTCGAAACCGCTCTGCCGGAAGCCCAGCTCATTACCGCTAAAGATTATGATGAGGCTGTCAAAATGGTGCTCGAAGATAAAGTCCATGCCATGGTGGCAGATTATCCGATTGCCGTAGTATCTGTCTACCGTTATCCGGAGCAGGGGCTATTGTCTGTGGTAACGACCTTGACCTATGAACCGATCGGGATTGCGGTGCCGGCCGGAGATCCGTTGCTGGTCAACTGGGTCGAAAATTTCCTGGGAATTGCCGAGAGCACCGGTTTGCTGGATGAATTGAAAAGGAGATGGTTGTCCAATGCCGACTGGTTAAACCGGCTACCTTAATCCGGTTTTGAAAAAACCGGATTGTTATAGGTTATTTGTTAAACCCGAATTCTGCATGAAAATTAAAGCGGGAGGATCTGCCTTTACATTCAAACAAGATCATCCCGCTTTGTTTTACCAACCCTGAATCACAACTCGTAACCCGCTATAATTATCGCCACCAAGACGCAAAGATATATCTTAGCCGAAAGTTTTACTTGGTGTCTTCGTGCCTTAGTGGCAAAGATAAAGACTTATCGGGAAAGAAACAGCCAAAATCCTACTGGCCACCAAGACACCAAGACGCAAAGATACAAATTAAAAAGGGTCGCTTGGTGTCTTTGTGCCTT
>CAZJHF010000072.1:0-12689 GCA_964545505.1 uncultured Desulfobacterales bacterium
CTTTGTTACCCAGGATAAATGGATTACACATCTAATTTTATAAACACTAAGGTGTACATCAAACCGATTCGAAATACTCGAATACTAACGTGTATACTCCGTTTTCGAATCGGTTTTGCGCCGCGCCCTTGGACGTGATCTACTATTTTTGAGATAGGTTCTACCAAAAAGTGATCGGATTAACACATAACTTTATTCGGTATTGGGTCAAGTGGTTATAGCGCTTCTAATAACCAATAACAGATAACGAATAGCTTTTTCGCTAAGCATTTTAGAAAATTTTTTTGACTATCAAATTTGATACAGCTTGAGGGGCTGATCCGCGAGCTGCTGATTGGCTTCTTTTAGTTTTTCTGCATTTGAAATGACGGCCACCGAGCCGTGTTCGCATTGCGGGCCAAAGTATTTATCGGCGGCCTGTTGGATATCGCGGCGCTTCAGTGACAGCAGGCGCGTCTTAAACTGCGTGCGAATATCGTCTGATAGTAAAACGATCTTGCGGTAAAAGGCTTTGCGGGCGGCCGGTCCCGGTGGATCTGGTTTGTCGATTTCAGAGCACACCTGTAAAATGGCCTCTTTGACGTCTTCTTCCGAATACGATCCGCCACGGATGAATTCAGCTGCAGCGGCGTAGACCTTTAAGGTCGCAACGATATGGGGATCCCGGTATGAGCCAAAACCAAACAGTCCATCCTCCGGATTGTAGATTGCGAATCCTCCGTACGCCCCGCCTTTTTCGCGAATTTCCCGATGCAAAAACAGCGATCGCAAGATTTTGCTGATAACGGTCAGTGCGGGACCATCCGCATGTGTCATGCGCACGGTTTCAAACGTAAGGGCCACAAATGAAACGGCCGTCGACGTGCTCCAGCCTTCGCGCAGTGTATCGCTACGCAAACGCATCAGGGGCGAACTGAATCCATCGCTGCGGCCATCCGCCAGCAGCTGAAAAATTTCTGTGGCGGCGGTACCGCCGCCTGGTAGCTGATCCTCTTCACCAATAAGCGCCATCTGAAAATTATTGCGCACAAAAATATGCTTACCGATGGCGGTCAGGTCCTGCACCAGCGCGTTCAGTTTGCGGGTATTGAGATCGTCGGTCAATTCCTTGACAGCCTTAAGCTGATGAATGCCGCTCCAGGATTCGCTCAACGCCCGGGCCGGTGAAAAATTTCTGGAGGCGACCGATATGGCCAGGCGGTGTCCGTTATGGACAATCATGGATTGAAGCGCGGCATGATATTCCTTCAAAAGACTGGTTAAGCGCGAATGATCGGATAAATCAAAATCGGATATGAACTCCTGAATGATGTCAAACATCTTTTCCTGATTGCGCGCCAGACATTTGCCGTTAAGCGAAATGAACGGCAAACAGTTTCCGTCCTGATCATAGCGGGTGCGTGCGTGTGTTGCCAGACCGACACCACCGGTATAGGCATCGATGCGGCGCGCCATCTCGGTGTAATCGTGCCGCGCGGTACCGCTGCGGGTCAGAGCATAACAGAAAAAAGGGGCCCACGGGCTGAGCTCCTGCGGCAGACCGCCGGTGCCGGCTGATGCCGCGAAATAAAAAATGTCGGAAGTCGCCTGACGGTATAAAGTCATATTCGCTGAGCGATCATAATCAGATTCTTTTACGATCGGAACGGTAGTGGGAATATCTTCGCGTTCCAGGGTGGGCAAACTGGACACATCATCTTTGGTTTCCTGTTGCCGTTCGAGCGCCTGGCTGTCCTGCTGAATTTTTTCCAGTTCAGCTGGCGACAGCCCCTCTTTGACTTTTTCCAATTCGTTTTGCACCCGCCGAGTTTCATTTTGCTCCATTTTTTGATCCGGCACCATGGTAAGCCGCACCCGGTGGGAATTTTTCAGAAGCTTTTTTTCAATCAGGTTTTCAAAAAAGGGCTCTCGATCCATCAATTTGCGCAATTTTTTGAGATCATTATCAAATTTTAATATCCTGACCGGGTCCCCCCCGTGTAGCAATGGACCGGTAAATGCCAGCAAAAGTTTGATACCGTATGGGTAGGGCGTGTTGGTTATTTCCTTGCGGTGGAATTCGATTTGATGAATCGCTGATTCAATCAATTGTTGATCTATTCCGTTTTTAACCAGATCGGTCAGGGTATCAAAAATGATTGCTTCGACCTTTTCGGCAGCTCCCTTTTCGACATCTTTTAGCCCGGCGACAAAAGCCGTATCGCGATTGTCCGTATCCAGACCGCAGCCGTCACACAGGGCAGAACCAAGCTCAGAGTCGATCAGGGCTTTGCGCAGCGGGGCTGCAGAATTTCCCAAAAGAACCTGTCCCAGAAGCGACAGCGTTAACACCTGAAATGAATTTTTAATATCACCAACCAGCCAGGCAACACCCGCCTGATACTTTTTGGCTGGATCTTCGTTCGGGTTGAACGGATATGGGAAAGAGGCCACCCGCGGCTTACGCCAGCGGGGATGTGCGGCCACATCGGTATCCGGTGTGATACGCTCAAACTTCTGTAAAACCGTATCTTCAATGGCCGCCAGACTTTCAGCCAATGGCACATTACCGTAGGTATAGAAAAAGGCATTGCCGGGATGGTAATGACGCCGATGAAAATCCTTTAATTGCCGGTAGGTCAATGAGGGGATTTCTGCCGGATCCCCACCGGAATTGTAATGATAAGTTGTGGACGGATATAGTTCCTTTTGGATAGAGCGCACCATGACCTGGTCCGGCGAAGACATTGCGCCTTTCATCTCATTGTAAACCACGCCTTTATAGGCCATACGAAACCGATCGGGATCCTCAGAATTTAAATTGCCCTCAATTTCCAGACGATGTCCCTCCTGCTTAAAACTCAGTTCATCCAGCTTCGGGAAAAACGCTGCATCCAGATAGACATCCAGGAGGTTGAAGAAATCTTTGGTGTTCTGGGTCGAAAAGGGATACATGGTCCAGTCTGAGGCGGTGAAGGCATTCATGAAAGTGCTCAGGCTTCTTTTGAGCATCGAAAAGAAGGGATCGCGAACCGGATACCGGAGGGAACCGCAAAGGGCCGTATGTTCGAGAATATGGGCAACTCCGGTAGAATCGACCGGTACGGTTTTAAAGGCAACACTGAACGTATTTTCAGCATCATCGTTACTGATATGAATGTGACGCGCCCCGGTCGCCTTGTGCTCTAAATCATAATAAAAGGATCGAATCCGTTTCAAGGGCACGACCCGACTGACCGTATAGTTACCAACCTGTTCACCTTGCCGAAAGTCTGTATTTCTTGGATCCGCAAATTTGCTCATCATGATAACTTTCTTAATAAAGTGTTGGTCATTTTGGATAATTTTGTCGCTTTATAAAAATTTACCACGAAATCACGAAAATTCACCGCCATCCATTATAATTTTTGAACTAAGGATTTGCGGTATAAGTGGTTGTAGAAAAAACATCGGAGTAATGAAATGTTTTTTTAACAACCACTTAAAAAAGCACGAAATTTTTTATTCTATTTCGTGTTTTCGTCCTTTCGTGCTTTCGTGGTAGAATTCAGCTATTCAGCCACTCTCTGCACCGATTCAAGATTTAAACACCAGTAACAACAAGTTACAGATCAGGTAATGAACATGGCGTCAGGCAGCCACATAAATACCGCGGCTCTTGCGCTTGATTTTTCCAATTTTATTCAAGCGGAAAATAATATTGCGAATTTTTTTCTCACCAAATCCGGTCTTGGCCTGGATATCAGCAAAATCCAGCCCTTTGCGGGAGCGCTTGATGGTCTCAAATACAATATCCACGGCCGTGACGGCCGTTTTACGACGTCCCGTCTGTCCCTTCAACGGATATCCACCGCTTGCCATACCGGCCATGACCAGATTTTCCAGTCGATCCAGTTTAGCCATTATTCGATCAACATCTTTTTTGGTGGGGATATTGTAATTCTGCATGAAAAATTTTACCATGGCATCAAAGCTGATACCTTTACCCCTTTTTTTTGACATGGGATCCTCCTCGCTCAAAGGCGAACTTGCAATCTAACACGCAAATGGTGGGTAAACCTATGGAATTTGCGGTAAAAATTAATGATAAAACCTCAAAAAGTCAAGATAATGCCAAAGCGTCAGAAAATACAACCACAAAAAGACAAAGAACAACTTTACAAGAACACGTGTTTTCACTTCTTTATGATATGGGAGCCTTTGTGGTGAAAATAATTAGGCCGTAAACAACGCCAACATTTATTGTTGAAAAATAAAAGATGACATCTCCTAAAGCATTGCTGAGAGCCTGGAATCTAAGACCCAAAAAAAAGTTGGGCCAGCACTTTTTAGTCGATCCTTCCACAGCCGATATGATTGCGCGACATTCACGGATTTCAGCAACGGACACTGTCGTCGAGATTGGTGCCGGATTGGGCGCGCTCACGATTCCAGTGGCTCGCATGGCAAAACGCGTATATGCTGTTGAAAAAGATTCACAATTAATTCAGTTGCTAAAGCCCGAGTTGTTACACCACAAACTCGCCAATGTTGACATTATCGAAAAAAATATTTTGGATGTCGATTTGCAGATGCTGACTGGAAAATCGGACCTTCCGCTGGTCGTTATCGGAAATCTTCCCTATAACATCTCGTCGCAGGTTCTGGTCAAGCTGATCGCGGACCGCGGTAATGTGAACCGTGCGATTTTGATGTTTCAAAAAGAACTGGCCCGGCGAATTACGGCAAGCCCCGGCAATAAGGATTACGGAAGACTGACCGTCATGCTGGCCTATTGCGCCGAAATCAAATCCATTGCAACGGTGACGGCATCGCTTTTTTACCCGGCACCCAAAATCGATTCGGAAGTCGTTAAGATCAATTTTGATGTCAGGCGCCGGTATCCACCCCACGATGAAAGCATGCTCTTTCAGGTGATCAAAGCCGCATTCGGAAACCGGCGCAAAACCTTAAGAAATGCATTATCGAACAGTGGTCTTCAAATCGAACCGCTGCAAGCCAAACAGGCCCTGATGGCCGCAGGCATTGATCCGGGTCGGCGTGCCGAGACCCTTGATGTATCTGAATTTGTGGCGCTTCAAATCAGTTTGGTGCAGGTGCTCAAGGGAAGCTAAGCGCAGGCGACCCGCCTCTGATTGAGTGGATTGATGACGCATCGAGCAGAAAGAACGGCAATTTGATGAATGTATCTTGACCCCAATGGGCAGGCATATTATGTTTTGATAGGGTCTTTTAGCATAAAGTTCAACATATAGATGAGGAGGTTCTCATGGCGGTTAAAATATTGATTCGACGGAAAGTACCTGAAGATAAGGCCAGGAAAATGATACCGCTTTTCCGGGAAATGCGATCGATGGCCAATCAGCAGCCGGGCTACATCACCGGCGAAACGATGAGAAATCTTGAAAAGCCGGGCGAATTCCTGGTCATCAGTACGTGGGAAACATCAGAAGATTGGAAGCAGTGGGTGCAAAGCGATCAGCGCAAGCAGATCCAGGACCAAATTGATGCCCTGCTGGGCGGCAAAACCGATTATGAAATCTTCCACTATGGTTTTGCAGAGTAACGGTCAACTCGCGCAGTCAGCACCGCACAGCGCGTCGCAACTTGGATAATTTAGCTCAGAGCAATCATTCATCCGGAGTGTTGGAGTAATGGAGTATTGGAGTATTGGAAAATCGACTGTCAGAACTCACTGATTTTTTTCCATCACTCCAGTACTCCACCACTCCATTACTCCTAATTGTAAATGCTAAACGCCCAAATTGATCCATCCAGATAACTGAAAGCATTTGCGTTCGAGCTTGAGAGCGCTACATGCTTTCCGCGATAGACACCGTTCGATCGCCTAATATATTCACATAACTTCCCATCTCGTTGTCATACCAACCGTAGATGACGGCCTGTGTAACCGGTACCCGGATAATAGATTTTTCAAGTTGGGCACAAGCTTCATTCTGAAAACCAGGTACTTTTTTCAAATCAATTGAGGCTTCGGCGGTACGGGTATGGGTTTCGTGGCCTTCGATGGCGGCGGCAACCCGCGGCAGGCCAATCATATCGCCGGATACATTCTGTTTATTGGTAAAATAGAGGTAGCCATCGGTGTTTTGCCCGCCTACCTGCTCAAATATATCATTGATCGTATCCCGCGTAATAAAAGGACCGCTCGGTTCTTCTTGCAAGTTAATTACCAGAATAATCAACGAGCCGGTTTGAACCGGAACTCGAACGGATTCAGCAATGAAGGCTATTTCAGCCATTTCCGGAATGACCAGTCTCAACGCATTGGCCGCACCGGTTGTCGTTAGGATGATATTGTTCATGATACTTCGATTTTTGCGAAGATCCGTCTTGCCGGTTTTGGGCAGCCGGTCCAGCACTTCCTGTGATCCGGTGGCCGCATGCACGGTGGCCATGGATGCCGACATGATTTTTTTGGGCCCAAAGGCATTGATCAACGGCTTGACCATATGGGCCAAACAGGTTGTCGTGCAGGAAGCATTTGAGATGATTTTGTGACGCCTGGGGTCATAGTCATTTTCATTAATGCCCATCACAGTGGTCACCGCATCTTCAGGAGCAGAAACACCTTTGTTGCTAAATTTAAACGGAGCCGAAGCAATCACCTTTTCAGCACCGGCATCAAGATGACCCCTCAGGGCGCCCCCGGCATGACCGGGTTTCAGAGTCGGATCCAGAAATTGACCGGTGGTGTCGACGACCAGTCGCACGTCATAATCGCGCCAGCCGATATCAACCGGATTGCGATGGGACCTTAAAAAGCGAACCTTGACGCCATCGACGCTCATCGAGCCGTCGGCCTCATCCAGATCCTCGATAACCGGCAGGCCGCGATGACCGTGAAGATAACCGTGCAGCCAGCCGTAAGTTGAATCGCGCTCAAGATAATGGGCAATGTCTGCCAGGCCCGAGCCGGGCTGACGCCCGATATTTACAATAATTTCATCGAAAAATTTGCGGCCGACATGGTGCCAGAGCGTCAGTTTGCCAATGCGGCCAAACCCGTTAACACCCAACTTTCTGCCCTCCGAATGCAAAGTGCTTTTGCCCATGTCTAATTGGTTCCTTTCCCGGTTTCTTTGACTTTGATTAAACCCTGATAGACAGGCCCTTCGTGGCCGTCGATGCTGATGTGTTCGCCCGATTTTATTTTGAGCTGATTGAACTCACAATATTTCTCTTTTTCATTGCAATCCAGATTGGAGCAGCTGACCACGCAGGTTTTGCCCAGCCGATGCGCGATGACGGCTGCGTGAGAGGTAAGCCCGCCGCGGGCAGTCAACAGCCCGTCGGCGGCATGAATTTCTTGAATGTCATCGGGCACCGTGTCGTTGCGGGCCAGAATCAAATTTACGCCGGGATCCATCACCCGCCACTCTTCAATTTCTTCCAAGGTAAAAACCAGGCGACCGCTCATGGCACCGCCACTGACACCGACACCATGCCCAAGATACAATTTCTGGGGATCTTCTTCAAAATCAAACGTCAACACCTGTTTCCGTTCACGAATAGCCATGTCACGCGTTTGCAGCAAATATAAATCATGCGGCGACGGCCCTTCGAAGGTAAACTCAATTTCCTGCGGGCTCCACCCTTTTTCATCAATCAGGTCATGGGCCCAGTCCTTCAATGCACCGTAAATTTCGGGGAAATGGGTCTCCATGGTAATATCGGTGTCCCGCATTTCGATTTCCTGCTGAAAAATCGATATGGGCATGGTCTTCACCAGCCCCGAGACGACATCTTCTCCCTGGTTGCCAATCGTAAAATCTCCCCAGAGTTTCAGCGTATCGGCGGACCAACGCGGATTATGCGTAAACACTACGCCGGTGCCGGATTGCTGGGACATATTGCCATAGACCATTGCCTGAACCGTAACGGCCGTGCCCCAGTCCTCTGAAATCCCGATAATCCGTCGATAAGCCATGGCTCTGGTTGATTCCCAGGAGGCCAGCACCCCTTTGATGGCCAGATGCAGTTGCTCGTAAGGGTTTTCAACCACTTCGATGGCGGCATCCTGAATCAATTGCTTGTAAGAAAGGGCCACTTCGCGCATCTGGTTTCCGGTAAACTCCCTTTTTAGGGGAATTCCCAGCCGCCGTTTGGATTCGTTGATAACGGCATCGAAGTCATCACGCTTTAGACCAAAAGCCATCCCGTAACATTGCAAATAGCGGCGGTAGTTATCCCAGGCAAACCAGGCATTGCCCGACTTTTCGGCAATGCCTTCGGTGATGTCTTCATTGTTGCCCACATCCAGCAGCGTATCCATCATCCCGGGTTGTGATATGGAAGAACCGCTGCGCACTGAAAGCAGCAACGGATTGTGGCGGTCGCCAAAAATCTTACCTGTCACCTTTTCCAGCGCAGATATATTCTCAATAATTTTTTCTTTAAAATTCTGCTCGGCCGGTGGATAACTTTCAATGATCTCCCGGCAACGAAATACTTCGGTGGTGATGATGAAACCCGGCGGGATCGGATAACCGAAACTTTTCAGCCGGACCATGTTGAGCCCCTTGTTGCCCAGATAGATGATCCCGGTCAAACGGGCTAGAGAGGAATCAATTGGCGTAATCGCATTTTGGGGATCATAAAGCAGCAAACGCTGAAGCTTATCTTTGGGTAATTTGTAGGATTGTTGAAAGAGAGTGCTTAAAATCCGGCTTAAAAACAAATCAAGCTGCTGCAAACCTAAACTGAGCGCAATGCGATCCCGAAAAAAAATCTCGGAAACGCGCAGCTGCAAATTTTCGCTGTCAATGGTCTCGTTGGGAGGCAAAAATTTTGGCAGCAGTGTATCCTGCTGTGCTTGTGTAAAAATTCGCGTCAGATTTTGACCGTGAATATTGTTAAAATAATCATTGACAATATTCTTAACAGCCTGGGCAAATCCTTTAAAGATGTCCAAATACTGGGTTAAGGTGAAACCTTTGACTTCCAGGGAGTGGGTCAGAAATTCAAGCTGACGTTCAAATTCCTTGGATGAAATGCCGTCCAGTTTCAAAGCTCTGTCAAACAAACGCAGCAAACTGTATATTTGGTGAAAGGTGGCTTTGGTAATCAGGCTCAGGTCAATGTTCTCAATCAGTTCTTCGAAAAGCACATTGACCAGAGACTCGATCCGAAAGGTAAGCCCCAGGCAGTCAAACTTCATTTCATGATAACTGCCGTACATTGACGGAATGTCGATGGTAATATGTCTTTTTTTATAAATATCCTGCCGGATTTCAAATGTCTCATCAGACAAAATGACGGCCTGCAATTTTTCCATATACTCCAACAGCATGAACAGCCGCTTGTGCAAATCCGGCTCCCTTAAAGCCAGTTCGAGTCGGTTTAAATCCGGCAAAGCTTCCGTCCGAAGCTGGGCCAGATATGCATCCAGCTCAATTAGATCAAAATTATATTTCTGGTTGAGCATCTTGTAAAAGGCCACCGCCAGTTCAACACGTTCACAGTCAAGTTCAGACGGGCCTTTGATGGTGGTCAGCCATTGTGCGACCTTTCTTTCGCTGATCACAAGCAGTTCATCTGGATCGCGAATACCCTTTTCTTTTAGATGCCCCATAATCTGAAAAACACCATCGATGAAAGGCCCGTGGCTATCGATCTGATCATAAATCGCAGGCGGCACATATGGCGCCAGGCGTGTTTTATCGCGTGTTTGCCAGAAATAGAGGACTGCCTCCATCAGATCGATGATGCGGTTGCTGCTTTCCACATGACTTTGTTTTCTGAGGTAATGAATCAGAATATCCCGGCGTCGGGATATTTCGTCGATGCGTGTGGAAATATCCCTCAGCCGTCCCTCGGCGCCGATATCATTGAAGTAAACCGGGAACAACCGTGAAAGCTGCTTGGCCAGGTTGTAAACAGAACCGATGCCGCTGTTTAACAGTTGGGTAATATCGCGCGGAAAAAGGTCAATATCTTTTATAAACACGCCGCAAAGGGATAGATGGAGAATCAATGCAGACAGCAAGCGGATGGACCGTTTGGGATCTAATTCGATCAACTCCAACCAGGTGCGGATATTTAGAATATGGGTCTTGTTGACCTGTATTTGCCAGTTATTATCGACCCCCTTAATATTGGGAGGGGCAAAGCCCAGATCAATAACTGAATCAATGAAAAAATTGATGAGATCAATATCGTCGGTTTTGTAAACCCCTTTACCCATATTGAGCACGCAATTGAGTGCCGTGGCCGGGTACATGCTGGCCCGCTCTTTTAATATCGAAAAGGTTTTCTCGATCAGCTTTTGAATATCACGGTAATTTTCATTTTCGATAATCCAGCCCAGCGTCTGGTTGATGTCCCGTAATGTTTCCTCATGAATGAGCGCTAAACCGGCAATGCTCATGATGTGAAACAAAAATATCAATTTGAGATGCCGCCCGCGTCCGTTTCCGCCCGCATTTGTCATTAAATGTCGTGGGATTTGACGGTATTGTTCAATAATTTGGTTGAACCCGGGTAGTTTCAAGAGCGCGCTTAGGATTTGATCGGATTCCAGTTGCTGATGCCCGCTCATCTGCTTCAGCTGATGCCTCCAGTCATTTAGCTGTGCATGTGAAATATTTTCAAAAAGGCCGACGTAAGCGCCGCGCCGATCAATATCCGTAATTTCGCCTTCAAACCATGCTCGCGGATCACGCTCGCTCAACCAGTACCCATAGGTAAAATTATAAAACTTTATGAGCAACCGATTAATGCCTGTGTAGACACCATCTGATTTAGGCACACATTTCAGGAACGTTTGCGCCAAGCGGTTAATTTGATAATAGCTGCGCGTAAAGAGGGCAAAAGTATCGTCAGGCAGATTGATGATTCGCGAAAAGGCGTTATCGATGGACGGCAAAAACGCTTCCAGAACCGAATCGGCGTTTTTGATGATTTTTTGCAAAAACAATTGAAGGTTATCAATTGCGTCGACCTTGACATCTATCTCAACATCCGAACGAGCGGCGTCAAAAAATATATCGATTAATAAATTTGCTGCTGCCGGTCCTTTGGGGTGATTTTTAATCAAATGAAAATATTCGAGGGAATACTTACGAGTTTCGGTTACAATAAAGCGCCAATTTTTATACGGATGGGAGAGTTCTTTTAAAAGGGTATTCAACCCCTCCATCAGTCCATAGTATTGGGACATGACTTCCTGCAGGGTTGCATATTTAGGTTCTATGGCGACATCGACGTGATAATCCGCCAGATTAACCTCAAGCGCTTTGGATTTGACTTTCACCGCTGGTCGTCTTTCCTTAGTAGAGCAGAAAACTAAACATAAAAGGTTTAAAGTATAAGCTGTCAGGCGTCAGCCTGCTGGTTCAAAGGTTCAACGTTCAAGGGTTCAGAGGTTATACAAACAGAAAAATCAGAAAGATATAAGGTCGATGGTCAGAGGAAAGCATTCAAAGGCCGGAAGCCATGAACCTCTGAACCCAGAACCCTTGAACCTAGTAGCTAAGCGTACCAGAGTTCACCGCCAATTTCAAGGAAACGCAGGCTGTTAGCCAAGTGATGGCATTGGACGCAAAATCCAAAGAGGGCAGATCGTTGCTCAGACACGCTGAAATCACCGTTCGTCGTGCGTGGTCCATTGCCCGTCGGATACCACATGACTTGCAGGAGGTATCGTTCTTTATGCCACGGACAGCGGACGACAAACGACGATCCGATGATAAAAAAAAGCCCCACCCGTAAACAGGAGAGGCTTTTTCGATTTTTATGTCATGCAATTTATGCGCGCAGAACCCGCAACACGAAACGCGCATCTCGCAACTCGATCCTAAAGCTCGAGCCAGGAATCCGAATACAAGGACTTTCCCAGAATGACATTGACGGTTTTGGCATAATTCTGCATCTCTTCGGAAAGCGATCCCATGTCCGGTTCGTTGCCGTCCAGCATGCCGTTTATCAGATCGACAATGTCCTGACGCTTGCCCTTGGCAATATCGATGAGGGTGTCATCCAGCGGGTCTGCAATCACAGAGTACATGCCATATTTTTCCAGCATGACCATATACGTCTGGTTCAAAATGGGACGCAAGTGGTCCGGCGGTCCATTGGAGATATTAGAAAGACCGCAGGCACTCTTGGCCCCCGGAGCAATTTCAGGCATCATTTGTTGAAAGGTCATCAGGCTGATCAGCTGGGGCTGCTGAATATTAACCGGGGTAACAATGCCGTCGACCCAGATCTTGTCGTTGGGAATGCCGGCTTCATTGGCAAAATAAAGCAGCTCCACGGCCAGCGCCGCCCGTTCATTTTCATCCCGCGGCAAGCCTTCGGGCCCCCACAAAAGGGCGATGAAGTCCGCATTGTGTTCAGCGGCCAGCGGAACCATGCGCTCGTAGCGTTCGGGACGAACCATAATCGAATTCACCAGCGGCGGCTGAGGGGTGTCTTTATAGACTTTTAGTGCCGCCTCGATGGCATCGATATTGGATGTATCCAGTGCCAGCGGCACATCCGGGACAACTTCCTGAACCGTCTCTACCACCCAGGGCATCAGTTCGTGACCGTCTTTTTTAGCCGGACCGAGGTTAATGTCGATGTAATCCATTCCCTTTTCCTTCTGGAAAAGGGCTTCCTCCTGGATCGGCTTGGAGTCGCGTTCTTTATAGGCCGTGCCGATCTTTTTTGATATGACGTTTAAGCTTTCTCCAATTAAATACATA
>CAZJHF010000073.1:0-12553 GCA_964545505.1 uncultured Desulfobacterales bacterium
CGGCGTGAGAGGCCGACGTCCTAACCACTAGACGATGGGACCCGTTTGTTGATGGTAAAGTATTAAATTACAGGGTTTGTTGTCAATCGTTATTTGAAGACACCGTCCTATCGAACGCCGGAGGCCTGCTTTTTCCCCTTCCGGAATCCGAAGAGAATATAGACAATAAATCCAATAAACGGCACCGAAGCAATTATCCACCACTGCGCCTTCTTACCGGGGGTGCCGAAATCTTTTTGGGCCACATCGATGATGGCCCATACGGTGGCGATAAAAAATGGAATGCACAAGGCCAAAAAAATGCCCAGTAGTTTCAACGTCATTTTACTTTAGCTTTGCATGAAAATTAATGAGAGGTATATCTAATATCTAATAACAGCAGATTATGCAAACCAGAATATCATTCCAATATCACGATCATGCAAAGCTAAAGTACTAAGATTTCAAGCGGCTGGAAATTTTTAATATGATGTCTACGTAATAGCTGCTGTGGTTGTAATGATAGATGATTTTCTCGGCTTTTTTGCGGCTTTGCTTGGGACGCCAGCCGTGGCTTTTGAGAAAGTTGGCAATACTGGCCATTGAGTCGGCGTGGTTGAGCATATCGACCATCCCGTCTCCGTTGCCGTCTTGGCCGTAAGCTATAATGCTGCTGGGCATAAACTGGGCAACACCCACCGCACCGGCAAACGAGCCGGGAACTAAGGCCGGATCAAAACCTTCGCGGCTGGTATATTCTAAAAAGGCTTTAAGTTCCTTGTATGCCCAATTGGATCGCGAGGCAGCCTTTTTTTCGAATTTTTTTCGCGATATTTTCTTAGACTCAGGAATTAAATCCCATAGCTTGTTGCGAACAGTCGGGTCTTTCAAAGCCGCCATGGTGGAAAGCGTGTTCAGGGTTGAGCGCGTCCCCACCGAAGCGCCCAGCCCGGTTTCAACCAGTAAAATAGCCGTAATGACTTTTTTATCGACCCCGTACTTTTTTTCGATGCGTGTCAGATCAGCGTTGTTTTCCTGAAGATATTGATTGGCTTTGCGAATGGACCACTTATTCGTAAATTGGCCGTAATTGACCTGTGCTTCTTTATAGGTAAACAGCAGGATGACGCCATCGGCTTCAAAGGACACCTGCGGCCGGCTGTAAAGCTGCTTTATTTTCAGCGGCTCAAAGCCGTCGGCGATCAATTGCTTTTGAACAGAAGAAAATGGCTGACTCTGGGATTCAATGCTTGCCCCGGTATCGGCCAAGAAGAAAAATCCGGCGACCAGCAGACCGGCTGTAAAAAACGTCCACTTTGAGTTCCGTTTAAAACCATTTCGCATTTTACAAAATACCACTGAGACCTCCCATCATTGAATTATGTATCCTTTCTGGAGGGGATAAGCTGCTTGATTGCATTAGTAACCCATGCTATTTAGATTTTTATTGAATATAACACATTTACCGGGCTATTGCTATTGTGAAAAAAAGTGCAAAAATTATCTACTGCTGCCAGACGTGCGGTTACCAGGCGCCCAAATGGATGGGTAAATGCCCGGATTGCGGCACCTGGGATTCTATTGTGGAGGAGCGAACATCGGCCGTGTCTTTGCGTGATGCCAGTCGTACCCGGTCAGGCCCGCAGGCGGCACCCGTTGCCATTGATTCCATCGAGCTGGAAGCCGAAAACCGCCTTATGACCCACATTCAGGAGCTCGACCGGGCTCTGGGTGGCGGCCTGGTGCCCGGGACGCTGATCCTTGTCGGCGGTGACCCCGGTATCGGTAAATCAACGCTGATGTTGCAGGCTTTATTCGGGCTTGCCAACCAGGGCCACAGAGTTCTGTATGTATCCGGCGAGGAGTCCCAGCAGCAAATTCGCATACGCAGCGAGCGTCTGGGAACGGTTTGTCCCGGTCTGATGGTCGTCTCCGAAGTCGATATGGACTCGATTCTGGCGATTATTCAGTCCGAGAACCCGCAGGTATTGGTCATTGATTCAATTCAAACCATGTACAACGCTGAACTCACTTCAGCTCCGGGCAGCGTCAGCCAGGTGCGAGAGTCAGCGGTTCGATTGATGTTAATGGCCAAGAAGACCGGCGTACCCACTTTTCTGGTGGGACATGTTACCAAAGATGGTGCCATTGCCGGTCCTAAACTCTTAGAACATATGGTTGACACGGTTCTGTATTTTGAGGGGGAACGCAATCACATTTTTCGGATTCTGCGTGCGGTTAAGAACCGATTCGGCTCTACTAACGAAATTGGTGTCTTCGAGATGAAAGATCAGGGTCTGGACGAGGTGGCCAATCCATCGGCGGTTTTTTTATCCGAACGGCCTGCCGATGCGCCCGGATCTGCCGTTACCGCCAGTCTGGAAGGCACGCGACCCATTCTGGTCGAACTGCAGGCGTTGGCCAGCAGCACGAGCTTCGGGACGCCCCGGCGCACCATTCTGGGATTGGACCCCAATCGGGTCGCTTTGCTGGCTGCCGTTATGGAAAAAAAGCTTGGTATGCACCTGATGGGCTATGATATTTTTATGAATGTGGCCGGGGGGGTCAAGGTGGTCGAGCCAGCGGTGGATATGGCCATCGTGTCAGCGATCGCTTCCAGCTTTTTGGACAAACCCATAGCACCCGCGACGGTCGTCCTGGGAGAGGTGGGTCTTACCGGTGAGGTCAGAGCCATCGGCCAGATTGACACCCGGGTTGCTGAGGTAAAAAAAATGGGCTTCAAGCGCTGTCTGGTGCCGGATGGAAATATTAAGCGCATCCGCAATCTGGATGGCATAAAGGTAACCGGGATAAAAACCGTTTCCGAAGCTGCGGAAACGCTTTTTTGAATTGAAATATTTCACCACGAAGACACGAAGGTCACAAAGAGATTTTTACATATTGAGAGTCGTTAAAATCAAAAAAAATTTATATTCAAATTCTGTGGTCTCTGTGTTCTCTGTGGTAAGATATACATGGCAAAATTAGGCAACACGGCACAATGAAGCGCGGCCCCCAAAAAAAGCAACGCTGGAGGGATCATTATTCCGAGCAGGCCAGGAAAGAAAAGTATCCGGCCCGATCGGTGTACAAGCTCAAAGAAGCCCAAAAAAGATTCCGGTTCATTAAAAGAGGCGACCGGGTTCTCGATCTGGGATGTTCGCCGGGTTCCTGGCTTCTATACGCCGCCGAGCTGACCGGCAAACAGGGCAGGGTGTTCGGGATCGATCTCAAAGCGGTTACCTGTCAGATGCCGCCGCAGGCCGAAACGCTTACGGTAGATGTTCTGAGCATCGATCGGGCCTGGTTTGAAACGCAAGAAATGCTCAACCACTTTGATGTGGTCTTGAGTGACATGGCGCCGGCAACCAGCGGCAATAAAATGCTGGATGCAACCCGGTCGTATCAGTTGTGCCAGGCTGCGCTTAATGTTGCTGAAATGGCCCTGAAACCGGGTGGGTCGTTTATATGCAAAATCTTTCAGGGTGAAGAATTTAAGAAATTCGCTGAATCCGTTAAAAGCCGATTTCGCCAACATCGAATTTTTAAACCCCGGAGCAGCCGCAAGGAAAGCAAGGAGATTTTCATCCTGGGTATTGGTTTTAAAAAGAAATAGTCGAGTACCAGCAATCCATTATTCCGTCTTCAAGAAAAGAAAAACGCTATATAATTCTGCGCATTATGAAAATATAATGAACTCTGCTGAGGAGGGATTATGTCGGGTCATAGCAAATGGTCAAGCATTAAACACAAAAAGGCCGCTACGGATGCCAAACGGGGAAAAATATTTACCAAGCTGATCAAAGAAATTACGGTAGCCGCGCGCATGGGAGGCGGAGACCTTGACGCCAATCCGCGTCTCAGAGCAGCCATTCAGGCGGCTAAAAGCGAAAATATGCCCAAGGATAATATTGGGCGAGCCATCAAAAAAGGCACCGGCGAGCTGGAGGGCGTCAGTTATGAAGAAAGCATTTATGAAGGTTACGGTCCCGGGGGCGCGGCCGTTCTGATCGAATCCCTGACCGACAACAAGAATCGCACAGTGGCCGATATTCGGCATATCTTCAGCAAAGCCGGTGGCAATATGGGTGAAAGCGGATGTGTGGCCTGGATGTTTGACAAAAAGGGCTACATCGCCGTTGAAAATAAGGTTGTGGATGAAGAAGCCCTGATGGAGGCAGCGCTGGATGCTGGGGCCGAAGATATTCGTGAGGATGACAGCAATTTTGAAATCATCACCGCGCCGGATGATTTTGAGGCTGTCAAAACAGCCATCGACAGTGCCTCCATTTCCTATATCATAGCCGAAGTGACCATGCTGCCGCAATCCACCACCTTTTTAAAGGGCAAAGAAGCCGAGCAGATGGTTAAGCTCATGGAAGCTCTGGAAGACTGTGATGATGTCCAGAAGGTGTACACGAACGCGGACATTCCCGATGAAGTGGTGAACAATATCTGATTATTAACCACAGAACCACACAGACTCACACAAACAATTGGGCCAGCAGATATATTAGCTGGCCCAAAACTTAACTCTCTTCGCGAAGTTAAAAGAAACCTAATTTTCGAATCAGAGACGAGGAGTTTTCCGCAAGGTCAAAGAAATCAAGGGATCGGGCGGAGGCGTACTTTGTAGTACGCCGCACAATACAATCCTGCAGATTGACACAGAGATTGCGGAAAAGGGCCGTTTCTGATCGGAAATCTTACTCGTTGAGCTGAAGTACATCCACCCCCTTTGGAATTTCAAAGCTGAACAGCGAATCATCCAGATTACCCCCGAAGACAAAATTAAGCAGATCGATGCGGGTCTCATCGCCGTAAAAATTCAGGGTGATGATCTGCAGCACGCTAGAGCTCTTTCTGGATACCATCAAGCGGATCTCTGAGATGTCCAGCGTTTTTTCCCGGGGTATTAGTTTGAGGTGATGAAACAGGTCTCTTTCCGCGGGTGACCCTTGCTCCAGGGAAATATCAAATTTTTGTCGGATCACGCGAATGTCTGATAGAAAACTGGCGCCTTTGCCGTCGCGAAAAAAGGTGGGAGCGTTGCCGGTCATCACCTGATTGTCTGCCGGCCGATAAATCCACAATTTATCCGCATCGGTAATAATGATTTGTTGCTCCGGCTGTTCGTACTCCCAGCGCATCATGCCGGGGTATTTAATATAAACCCTGCCGTTGGCCATATCCGTGATATCCATGGCCTTGATGGTGGATTTTTGGATAAAATCAGCACTAAATTTTGAATTGGCATATTTGTTTTCGACCTTTTCCAGAATCTGGTCTATGGTAAGGTCGCTGCTAATGGCTTCTGCGTTTAGATGCTTTTGTCCACCTGCAAGCGCCAGCATAAAAACGGCGAGCATGATCATTGTATGGGACAGGAAATTTTTGATGGTCGATTTCATAACACTTCCTCTAATTGAATTCTTTGATTAACCGGTCGATATCCGCTGGGCCTTCCAGAGTCATCGACTGGCCGTCAGCAGGCATCAAATCAAAAAAGTCTGTTTTACCAAAAATGGCCAGGCTGATTTGATCGATCATCTGGATCTTCTTACGGGCTTCGGCCTTATCCATGAACGCCAGACGGGTCCCGCTGAGCATAAGCGTTTCCACATTGTGTTTTGCCATCTGCCGGTCCAGTATAGCCGCTTTTTGCAGACCTTGAAAATAGACTTTTTTATAGGTCATCAGTGCTTTAAAAATATCCGTCTCATTTTTAAGATCACCCAGAAAGCTTAAAGTAAAATCAAGATACTCAAAAAAGGCATCATTATCCAGTTCCATTTTTTCGAAAAACGATTCCAAAAATGAGATTTTATAGGCCGGCGTAACCGGTTTGGCGTTGCGCAGCCTGACTTTGCAGCGGGTTTGCAGAGCGGGCTGCACATGCTGACCAACAGCCGTCAGGATTTTTGGATCCAGAGGCCGTGCCAGATTCAGACGCCCGATAAACACGTCGACATGGTTTGGGCTGACCGCCATTTTCAGGGTGCCCCGGCCGTCACGAAAACAAATGCGGGTTTGAAACGGTTGGCTGCAGACCTGCGCCCGAATAGCCTGTTCATCTTCATTTTGAAGCTGAGCATCCGCCAACAGTTCTTCTAATTGCAATTGCACGGATTCATCCGGGTAAAAGAGCAATTCCATCAGTGAATCGGTTTCACAGCTGGATTCATCCTGCAGCAGTTCAGCAAGGTCCCTGATGGTCGGATGTGAGAAGGTTGAATCGATATAATGCTGCGTATCCGCGTTGATCGTCAATCCACCGCGCAAGATATCAACTACCTTTTCCGCAATCTGTTTATGTTTGTTTTTCGATTTCATTTGTATTTCTATTAACCACGAAAACACGAAATTGTGGAAGCACGAAATAGCTTACACTTAGTTCTTTATATAAGGCAAATATTTCGATTACCGACGACTATTTTCAATTATAAAAGTTTTTAACGATAAAATAATCCAAAAACCTTTAGATTTTGTCTGACAGCAAGGCGGGAGGAGGAGAAAAAGCGCCGCGTACTACTAGTACGTAAGCGAATTTCGAGGACGAGCAACACAGCTGTCGGGCAAAAGATGAGGATTATAAAACCGTTTCTATATATATTTGGACATTTTCATCATAAGCTCATGCTTCTGCAGCCCCCCGGGCATGCTTTCTTTCATCTGACCGTTATCAAAAATAAACAGAAAAGGCACGCTCATGATATTGTATTTATTAGCCAGCCCGGGGCTGCCATCGATGTTGACCTTGCCCACGCGAACCTTGCCTTTGGCCTGGGCGGCGAAATCATCGATGATGGGTGTCACGGCCCCGCAAGTCGGGCACCAGGGTGCCCAGGCAAACAGCAGCACCGGCAGAGGCGATTTCAGCACTTTGTCTTCGAAATTGGTGTCGGTGATCATCAGCGGCTGGGGCTCATTCAGCGCTTCGGTTTTTAGCGCTGCATCGCACTTGCCGCATTTGGCACCGGCATCCATTTTAGCGGCCGGAATTTTATTTTTCGTGCCGCATTCCGTGCAGCGCAGCTTAACGGCTTCGCCCGCACCGGTCTTTTGTTGCTCAGCCGGCAGGGGCATGTGGCATTTTCCGCACTTGGCAGCACTGCTGGTCTTTGCGACCGGTATGCGATTGGCCGCTCCGCATTCAGAACAATGAACAATATGAAAATTTGCCTGATCCATTGAAACCCTCATTCTACATTCAAATTTTTCTTAATGATAAGGACTCCGACACTCAAGTAAAGGACGACTTTAGAATTCAATTTTTTTATTAACCGCAGATATACGCAGACTAACGCAGACCTTTTCCTCTGACGACCCGTCTTCACTCTGTCGAGCTTCGTCGCGGTAGGCCCGTCAGAGGAAAAACTGTTATCGCTAAGCGAAAAATCCACTAACAGGTCCCATTTTCCAGCATGTGCGAGAGTGCGAGCATCCAAAATAAAAGACCAAAAGCCATTCGCCAGAGACAATCACGCAGCATCGATTACTCAGCAACCATTACCTAACATACAATACCCATTACTCAACTACGACATGACCCCATAGGCTTTCAACTTCTTATGCAGGGTTTTACGTGTTATACCCAGACGGCGGGCGGCCTCGCTTTTGTTACCTCCGGCGGCTTCCAGGGTACTTAAAATGGCTGCCTTTTCAACTTCTTCCAGAGGGAGATCCCCTTTCATGGAAAGCATGGCTGTAGCGGTCGAATCCTGCTCATTTTGACCGATCGTTTCTTTCATAAACGGAAAATCACTGACATCCAGATAACGTGTTCGTGCCAGAACAACCCCCCGTTCGATCGCATTCATCAATTCACGAACATTTCCCGGCCAGTCATAGCGGATCAAATTGTCCATGGCCTTGGGCGTAAATCCTTTAATATCTTTGCGATTCTTGACCGCAAATTTTTCAAGAAAATGCTGGGCCAAAAGCGGTATGTCCTCTTTTCTTTCCGGTAATGGCGGCACTTCGAGTTCGACCACATTCAAGCGATAGTAAAGATCTTCGCGAAAATCACCATTATTGATTTGCGCCTTCAGATCCTTGTTGGTGGCGGCAATCACACGCACGTCAACCTGAATGGTCTCCTCGCCGCCCACACGGTTAAACTCTCTTTCCTGCAGGGCCCGCAGCAATTTTACCTGCATCATGAGCGACATTTCACTGACTTCATCCAACAGCAGCGTGCCGCCGTGGGCCTGGGAAAAACGCCCGTCTTTGCGGCGGTCGGCCCCGGTAAAGGCGCCTTTCTCGTGGCCGAAAAGCTCGGATTCCAGAAGCGTTTCCGTAATGGCGGCGCAATTGATCTTTACAAATGGGCCGTTTTTTCGGGGACTGTTGAAATGAATGGCACCGGCAATCAGCTCCTTACCGGTGCCGGAATCGCCAGAAATTAAAACCGTGGCTTCAGAGGCCGCCACCTGCGCCACGGTTTCCAAAAGGGTTCGCATGGCATGGCTTTTGCCAATGATATTCTGGTCGTCAAATTTTTGCCCCAGTGTTTCACGCAGTACACGGTTTTCCTCCTTGAGCCGGGTGTGCTCCATGGCCCGATCGATGGTCAGACGCAGTTTGTCAAAATCGAGCGGTTTGGTCAGGTAATCATGGGCACCCTGTTTCAATGCGGCCACCGCAGTATCAACCGTTGAGTAGGCGGTCATGATAATCACCGGTATGGCCGGATTTGCCGATTTAATGGCTTCAAGGGCTTCTAGTCCGGAAACCTTGACCATACGAACATCCATTAAAACCAGATCAAATGAGGATGCCTTCACTTTTTCGATGGCGGTCGACCCGTCATCTGCTTCCGAGACGCTATAACCCCAGCCGCTGACCAGGGTGTTGAGCATGGTCCGGTGGGCGTGGTCGTCATCGACCACCAGAACGGTGCATTTTTCAGACATGGCTCTCGCTTTCTTGTGGTTCAGGTAACGTAATCGTAAAGGTGGTTCCCTGGCTTTTTTCACTTGCCACTTTTATGCTGCCACCCATTGCTTCGACGATATTGTAAGCGATGGCCAACCCCAAACCGGTACCGCTGGATTTTGTTGTAAAATAAGGGTCGAAGACCTTGGCAAGGTGATCCGGGCTGATGCCACGGCCGGTATCGGAAACCGTAATCTGGATGTCACCGCTTTCACTATTTGATAAAAGATCCACGCTGAGTTTCCCGCCCTCGTCCATGGCATCCATGGCATTTAAGTATAAATTTAACAGAACCTGGTTGATACGATCCGGATCGATTCGCGCTTCATCCACCCGGGCATTATTCTGGGCATGGACCGATATATTTTTCTCGGCGGCCCGGTCTTCAATCAGCTTAAGGGAATCACTGACCAACATCTGGAGCGAAGTTTTTTGCGGCTTTATCGAGATGGGCCTGGAAAATTCCAGAAGCTGTCCCACAACCCGGTTGAGGCGGTCGACTTCCTGGATCATGATGGCCGCGGTCTGCTGATCCTGCGGTTGATCGGGATATCTTTCCTTAAAATAAGTGGCAAAGCCTTTAATGGAGCTCAAGGGGTTGCGGATTTCATGCGCCACTCCGGCCGCCAATCGGCCCACCGAAGCCAGGCGCTGGCTTCGGGCCACTTCGCGTCTGAGAGCGCGCACTTCGGTTAAATCTTTAAACAGGAGGACATTGCCCAGAAACACATCATTTTCATCCTTGATGCTGCTGGCCCCGATTTCCAGGGGCACCATTTTCCCGTGAGCCGTTGTACATTCGATTTCTCTTTCGATAACGTCATCCCGAGTTCGGGAATTATTGATCTCTTCCAAAAGTTCGGTTGGAAGACATTTTGAAGCCGCCTGACCGATGACCTCCAGAGCCGAAAGCTGCAGGATGGCCTCCGCTCCTTTGTTGAAAGCGGCAATTTTACCCTGATGATCCAATGCCAGTAAACCGATGGGCACATTCTCCACGACGTTATCAGAAAAGGCCTTTATTCTGACAAGCGATGCCCGTGTGGCCCGATAACTTTGCACCAGAAACAGGAGGGTAAATCCGGCAAAGCCCACCAGCAGCAGAATGGCCCCCATAATAACGGCATGCCGGACATCGGCCCTTTGGGCCTCCTCAATGGTCCGCATGTCCAGCCCTACAAATATAATCCGGGCTGAATCCGTAATATCTTCATTTTGCTGCCCGGCTGCTGGCGCTTGGCGTCCCATCATCTGCATGTGGCGGCGCATCATGCCCCTTCCGCGGGGCGGGCCGGAAGGTATGAATTTGCGATACACCTCAAATACGTTTTGACCATCGGGCGCGGAGATTTGACGCCACTGCAGGTTTTTGGTGTCGGATATTCTTTTAAGGTCCAATTCAGCGCCATGGATGCGGTCGATCTGTGCGGGATTGTTATGAGCGATGGCTTTGCCGGCCTGATCGGTGACCATGAGATAAACGATATCGGGTTGTTGGGCCGTCTCGGCCAGCAGTTGTTGAAGTTGAAATCCCCCCCACTGTCGGCCCATCATTCCGGTCCGGGTACCGGCTTCAAAGGAACGAATCAAGGCCGCCCCTTTTTCCAGCAGCAGATGAATGCTCTTTTCTTTTTGACGGTTGATGTTTTCAAGGGTAATAAAGACGACAATCGGCAGCAATACGGCCACAGCCCCGATTAATAGCCAGGGCGGGACCGCGGTCCAGATTTTTCTATTTTTTGACTTTTTAGGCATACTATAATTTTAGAGCAAATCAGGTGCCACACTTTCGGTTGCCCGTTAGCCCGTTTGCCGGTAAGCCCGTTTAATAGATAAGCATCTGAAATAAAGAATTATTTTATACGGGCCAACCGGCCAACGGGTAAACCGGTAAACTCCAAAGCCAATAGGCTTTGGAAATTTGTGTACAAAATACCCGATTAGTCACCTCCAACTGGATATATAGTACCCATTATTTTGTTATAATCAACGGTTTAAAATTGATTTTGATTGCCGCTTAACGCTCAATTGTAAAAATAAAGATATTGTATTCAATAGCTTATGCTGCATTTTATTTTGTTGTTTTGGTTGTGGCACGCGACTTGCCATACAAGCATGGCAATAATGAATGACGCATAAATTTCAGCAACCCATAACCTATAATAATTAACTAATAACAATTCAAAATTTTGCATTAAATTTTGAATCAGGGAGGTAAAAAATGAGTTTTAACAAAACAGGTAAAATTTTAATGATCTTGGTGATTGTAGCTGTTTTTGCGATCGCGGCGACCTCGTTTGCCGGCTGGGGCCGCGGCGGTGGCAGGGGCTGGGGAGGAAATTGCGGGGGTCCTGGCTCGGGTTACGGTTCGAGGGGCTATGGCGGTCAGGGCTATCAAAGTAACCTGAGCGAAGAAGAAATAACCAAGCTGAATCAAGAACGCCAGGCCTTTTTTGAAGCCACTTCCGATCTCAGAGAAAAGCTGTATCAAAAGGAGCTCGAGCTGCGCAGCGAGCTGGCCAAACCGGAACTGGATGATAAAAAAGCCGCCGGACTTCAGAAAGACATTTCCGGCCTTGAAAGCGAACTGGATCAAAAACGTCTGAAGCATCGTATCAAAATGAAGCAGGATTTTCCCCAATCCGAATACCGTGGCCAGGGCTATGGCCGAGGTGGACGCGGCATGGGCCGCGGCATGTACGGCGGCGGTGACTGTTATGGTGGCGGTGGCGGTTGCTGGAATTAATCCCACAATTTAACCTGCAACAAAATCAAATGGGGGGCGTAATGCCCCCTTATTTCTTTTTTCGGCGATTTTTGGACATTAGCGTTTGTCCTTTTAATGCTCATCATCTATCCGCATCATTTTTTCGTACTTGACTCCGCACCGCATTTTCATTATTTACCTACAGGTCCCGAACATTCCTCCATTTTTTAAGCCAGATTCCAGTCGCACATAAAGGCACGTGCTTTGTGCAAGATGCTTGTTAATTGCACAGATGCAATTAGCAATTTCCATATATCCGAAACCGTGCGCTATTGGTGTTGCCCGATAAACCCTCAGCGCATTTTTTCCAAATCATTCTTCAGAATTATCGCTATCATTTAGGTTCCAATTCCCACCAACAAAAAGCACGAAAGGAGGAGACAATGAGAAAAAAGATCCTGGCCACAACCATTTTTACCGTTTTTGCAATGGGGTTGCTGTTTTTGCCGGTTCTTGCAGGGCAAGCGCAGGCGGCCGACAAAATCGGCTGGGTCGGCCCCGTCTACAAGGAATTATCCGCCAGTCTGAACAAAGGTTTCAAGGAATACTACAAGAAGACCTATGGCAAGGACGTGGATATCACCTTTGTGCGACCGGGCGGATGGCCGGTATGCGTGGACAAAGTCAGGGCCTGGGACGGCAAACCGGATGCCGATATCTTCCTGGGTGCCGGCGCCCCGGCGCATGAAGTCTTGAAAAAGGAGGGTTTGATCGTCCCTTACCGTCCCAAGGATTGGGATATGGTCCCCGCCGACTGGCATGGCATGAAGGTCAAAGATGCAGACGATTACTGGACCTGTTTTGCCCCCTGGATTGTCACCAATCTATACAACGAGAAGGTTTTAAAGAAGCTAAGGCTGCCGCCGCCCA
>CAZJHF010000074.1:0-7712 GCA_964545505.1 uncultured Desulfobacterales bacterium
TGGAGGCCACCAAACCCTTTATCGAGGAACTGGAATTAAACAATGACAGCTGGTGGGAGGTCGGTGGCGAGTTGGAATCGCAGGCAGAAGTCATGGAAAAACTCACCCGCTGGATGCCCCATTGTTTCTTTGGTATTGTCGTCCTGCTGGTGTGGCAGTTCAATTCGATTCGGCGGCCGATGATCATATTTATTACCATCCCGCTGGCTTTTGTGGGCGCCTTTATCGGGCTGCACGTCATGCGGGCGCCCTTTGATTTCTTCGGGATGCTGGGGCTGCTCAGCCTGGCCGGGGTCATTATCAACAACGGCATCGTATTAATCGACAAAATTGACGCTGAAAGGGACGCCGGCCGTCAGCCCTATGATGCCGTCATCATGGCAGCCGTATCACGCTTCCGCCCGATTGTCATGACCACCATCACGACCATCCTGGGCGTGATGCCCCTGATCATAAGCCATGATGCGCTGTTTTATTCACTGGCCATTATCCTTGCTTTCGGGCTGGCGGCCGGCACCGTGCTCACCCTGGCGGTTGCGCCGGTAATTTATTCGGTTTTTTTCAGGGTAAAGGCGCCGTCATAAAATTTGGCGCACGCGTTCTTGCCACCAGCGCATAGTTCGAGCAATACAACCGATATATCTGGAAAATGTCAAGCGCTCCCAACGCGCTTTTTTGGGTTGCGAAGCGCAGAAAATCATGGTTTAAATTTCATTTCAATGAATAACATTCATCGACTGATCCAAATCCACAGAAAACCATTTCATCTATCGCTAAGAGGTTATCGTTATGCTACTGAAATTATTCCATAAGAAAGCTTCTCCCGGGTGGGGTGCCGCACTGTTTAAACTGGCAGCTTTCGGGATGCTTGCGGCTATGTGGCTGAGCGGCTGCACCATGGTGGGGCCGGATTTTGTCAAGCCCGAAGCGCCGGTGCAGACCGAATGGATGGAATCGCGCGATCCGGAAATTAAGACCGAACCTGCCGATTACCGCGAGTGGTGGACGGTATTCAATGACCCGGTGCTCGCCACACTGGTTGAAAGCGCCTACCGGCAGAACCTGCCGCTGCAAATTTCCGGCATTCGTATCCACCAGGCCCGGGCCCAGCTGGGGGTGGTGGTCGGCAATGTCTATCCCCAGCTGCAACAGGGCAGAGGCGGCGCCAATTATAACCGCATCAGCGAACATGCGCCCAACACTATTGCGATTGATGATTCCTTCTGGCAATATGATGTTGGCTTCGACGTGGCCTGGGAACTGGACATCTGGGGCAAATCTCGGCGGGCGGTGGAGTCGGGAGTGGCCAACCTGGAAACGTCGATCGCCAGCTACGATGATGTTTTGGTCTCGTTAACAGCCGAGGTGGCGCGCACCTACGTTATACTGCGCACATTTGAAGAACGTCTGGAGATCGCCAGAGAAAATGTGAAAATTCAGCAACGCTCGCTGCAAATTGCCGAGATCCGATTCAGGGCCGGTGCCGTCACAGAGCTGGATGTGGTTCAGGCCCGCTCGCTGTTAAAAAATACAGAGGCCTTTATTCCGCGTTTTGAAGGCGGCATCCGCCAGGCCAAAAATGCCCTGGCCATCCTGCTGGGCAAACTGCCGGGTGAAATCGATTATATGCTTTCCGGCGCCAGACTTATTCCCAAAGCCCCGCCGGAGGTGGTCGTCGACGTTCCGGCGGAGTTGTTGCGCCGCCGGCCCGATATTCAGCTGGCTGAATATCAAATCGCCACCCAGACCCCGTTGATCGGGGCATCCAAAGCCGACCTGTTCCCGGCCTTTGAGCTGTTCGGCTCTTTCGGGCTGCTCAGCAGCAATTCCAGCAATACCAAAGCCGGCAACAGCGGTTTCAGCGATCTGTTTAAAGCCGACAGTTTTGAGTTTTTTGGCGGCCCGTCTTTTCGCTGGAACCTTTTTAACTACGGCCGTATCAATAACCGGGTGCGAGTGGAAGATGCCCTCTTGCAGCAGCTGATTGTCAATTATGAAGACACGGTGCTGCGCGCCCACCAGGAAGTGGAGGATTCACTGGTGGGGTTTTTACGCAAACAGGATGAGGCCGGATTTTTGCATGACAGCGTCAAGGCCGCCCAGCGATCGGTGGACCTTTCGCTGCTGCAGTACAGAGAGGGGCTGGTGGATTACCAGCGAGTGCTGGACACCCAGCGCTTTTTAACGGATCAGCAGGACATCTGGACGGCAACCCGCGGGGATGTCATTTTGAATTTGATCGGTATGTACAAGGCTCTGGGCGGCGGCTGGCAGATCCGTGAAGGCCAGACGTTTGTGGCCGAAGAGAATATCGAAGAAATGCAGCAGCGCACCAACTGGGGAAAACTGCTCGAGACTTCGGCGCTGGCAACACCCGCCTCTGCCGAAGAGCGCCAGGAGTGGCGCTGGCCGGATTGGTAGCCATTTGAGCCGGATCACTTTTTATTGGATGATTCGTGCACCATGACAAAAGGAATCGTTTAAAACCGGGTAAACTGTAAGACCGTTTGTCTTTACTTGTACGTTCTTAAAAAGTGATTAACTTCCCGATTATCAACGTTTCTTTACAAGATTAGCGTTACGTCCTTTTTATACCCCAAAATATCAATATAGAAAACAGACCTGTAGCACTTGACGCCAAACTTACGATTTACATCACCAAAGAGTAACCTGAGGCGTAAAGGTTAATAACATCGTATGCAAAGGAGCTTTAAGATGATGCCAAAGATTGTTGGGGCAAGTCTGATTGCCCTCATCGTTATGGTTGCCGACCCGGTCTCAGCGCAGGACCCAATTGTTTACCCTGCAAAAGGGCAGAGCCAGGATCAAATGGAACGCGATAAATTCGAATGCATGCGTTGGGCCAGGGAGCAAACCGGCTTCGACCCCATGAAAACACCCAGAGCCACATCGGCGGCGCCGTCCAAAGAAAAGGAGGTATGGGGTGCCGGTAAAACGGGCGTCGCTGGCGCGGCCACCGGCGCAATTGTGGGCGGTATTGCCGGCGGTGGAAAGGGTGCCGGCAGAGGTGCTCTCATTGGCGGCGCCGGGGGCACCCTGCTGGGCGGCATGCGACGATCGAGCCAGAGAAATCGCGAAGATCAGAATCGTCAGCAGTGGGAACAGGAACAGGCCAATAATTACGCGCGTGCCCGCAACGAATACAACCGCGCCTTTGGTGCATGCATGTCCGGCCGCGGTTATACCGTAAAGTAGGCGTTTGCAGTCGACGAGGACCCGCAAGGCGGATAGACTGGATTTTGCCGTCACAGGCAGAAGAACACCGGAGTGCAAAGTGACCCGGCCGGTGCGGTTCGAATCGGATGCAAAGCCCCGCGGGCCGGGATTTGCAAAGCCCTACCAAATCCGGCTGAAGCAGCGGTCGGCAATCGTGAAAAACTGAATATGAGAAGCACAAAAAGGCAAAGAAGGAGACGACCATCATGAATAAAATACGAATCGGTGGCTTAATCGTCATATTGATCGGGATGATGACCGCATCGGCAATGGCCGAAGACTTTGACGGCTCCAAAGAGTTGATCTGTTCAATTATGGATATTGTTGAGTGTGGGCCCGGCGGGAAATGCCAGCAGGTAACCGCCGAAGAAGTCGGCATCCCGCACTTTTTAAAAATTAATTTCAAAAACAAAAAAATCACCGCCAGCCACATCGGCGGGAGCAAGCGCAGCACCGATATTGAGAATTTGGAGAAGATTGACGGCAAGGTCATCATTCAGGGGGCTGAAGACGGTGTTGAAGGTGCCCGCGATGGCGTCGGTTGGAGCCTGGCGATCGCTCAAGAAAGCGGTAAAATGGTTTTAACCGCCGCTGGTGATGATGTCGGATTTGTCGTTTTTGGCGCCTGTACGGTCCCGTAGACCCGGCTGGACGCTTTTCATCCTGGCACACAACCGTTTGAATAAATCATTTTCAGAGTCCAACCGCTTGAAAACCAATCCGTTGTCTGCTAAGTACAGAGTAAGGTATCTAAAAAACTAAAGATTCCACAAAACGGGAAGGAACGTTATATGACTCAGGAATTTGATCCCCGCAAAAGTTACCTCGCCGTTAAAGCCCATGAACAAATGATCGCCTATGTCGGCTTCAAGATTGGTAACGGACAGCAGGACCCGGATCAGGAAGGTGTTATCAAGATATCTTCTTTTGAACGTCCATTTGGCGGCGGATATTATACCCTCACCTTTATTGTGGATACCAACAACGATAAAGGCTTAAAAGAAGATTTAAAAGCACGCTTTGACAGCCTCTCAGAAACCGCTTTGAAACCCTACCTGGGCAAAGACTTGCAGAAACTCGTTAAGGTCTCACTGGATTCGCTGGAAAAAATTCCTGAATGGTATGTCGAGGAGGTCAGTGTGCATTTGAACAAAATCAATGAACGCGACAATGTTTTAATTGAAGATAAGCTGATCCCGGCGCTGGCGTCCAGCCTGTCTTTTTCGTTTGATCCCGTCCAGTGGTGGCCGACTGATAAACCCGTTAAAGAACCCGAAGAAGCGTCATTTTTGGAGCAGCTCTCATTGAAGGGGTTGTTTAAGAGGTGGTTTAAAAGTCACTAAATCCAGGCATGAAGCCGATTTTAAATGCACTACCCATAAATTTTAATTTGGTAACGCGCACATGCGTGATGGTGTTACATGATTTTGGAATTTAGATTTTAGATTTTGGATTATAAATATAAGTGCCAGCTTATTCACATGCGCCGTGCTTTCATACTAGATCCATGATCCAAATTCCAAAATCAAAAATCAAAATAAGGAGGATTCATGTCTCTTAAAGTCAATTCCGGCGAATCCCGGCCCGGCGTTTTCAATGTATCTCCGATTGGATCTCTAGATGGAAATACCTACAAAATCTTGGAGTCTAGCGTCGATGCGGTCTTAAAAGAAATGCCGGATGTGATTATCTTCGATCTGGAATATTTAGATTACATTAACAGCATGGGCGTGCGGGTTTTACTGAAAACCAAAAAAGAGCTTGAAAAAAACAACGGCAAGATCATGTTTGCGCATTTGCAGCCGCAAATCAGAAAGGTGTTTGATATCTTAAGTGCCCTGCCGACTTTGAAGGTGTTTGCCAGTATTCAGGAGTTGGATCAGTATTTGGATACCATGCAGAAGGCTGCCCGCTAGAACTGATTCCAAAACCCTCATCTCTTGCACGATGGCGGTGTTGCGAGCCGCTAAGAAATGCTCACGTACTCACGTGTACGCTCCGCTTTCTGAGCGACTCGCGCCTTGCCCTCGCACAAGATCTAATGGTTTTGGAATCAGTTCTGGTTACTACAAAATAAATTTAATTAATATTCAATTGCTGATATCAGTACCACATTCTTTAAACGAGCATTTCTACCCATTCACTTTCTGAGCTATGGAAGCGCTGACTGAAAATACGACCGAAGCCTGTGAGCTGAGTTTTGAGAAGCCGGCGGGGGATACGCTGCTTGTAAAGCTACAGGGCAGTTGGACCATTGATCAAGAGCTGCCGTCTGTAAAAAACGTTGGCAAGCAGGTTGAATCGGATCCGGCCATCAAACAAATTACGTTTGATGCCCATGAGCTCTCCAAATGGGACAGCGGTCTGCTGTCTTTTCTTGCTAAAATTATCGATCAATCTTCAGCTAAAAATATCACCGTGAACCAGGAGGGGCTCTCAGAGGGCATCCAAAAATTGCTTAAGCTGGCCTTTGCGGTTCCCGAAAGAAAAGGCGCCCGTAAAGAAACGGTGCGGGAACCTCTGCTGACGCGCATCGGTGCCTCCACGATGGCTGCCGGCCAGGCATTCATCGATACGCTCAATTTTATCGGCGCAGCCTTTCTGACGTTTTTAAAGTTTTTTGCCGGCAAAGCGCGTTTCCAGCGCTCAGAGCTGATGCTTACGATCCAGCAAAGCGGCGTTGAAGCCTTGCCCATCGTTTCCCTTATCAGCGTTCTAATCGGTTTGATTCTGGCCTTTATCGGTGCGGTGCAGCTGATGATGTTCGGTGCCCAGATTTTCGTGGCGAACCTGGTGGCCATCGCCATGGTGCGTGTCATGGGAGCGGTCATGGTGGGTATCATTATGGCCGGCCGCACCGGGGCGGCCTTTGCAGCCCAGATCGGGACCATGCAGGTCAATGAAGAAATCGATGCCTTGCAGACCCTGGGGATCTCTCCGATGGAATTTCTGGTGTTGCCCCGCATGCTGGCCTTGATCCTGATGATGCCGCTTTTATGTGTGTATGCGGATTTAATGGGCATCCTGGGCGGTTTCATTGTAGGTGTCGGCATGCTGGACATATCCGTCACCCAGTATGTCAATCAAACGATTAATTCGCTTAACCTTTACCATTTTTTTATCGGCCTTTTTCATTCGTTTGTTTTCGGGATCCTGATCGCACTGGCCGGGTGCCTGCGGGGGATTCAATGCGGCCGCAGTGCCTCGGCCGTCGGGCAGGCCACCACCTCGGCCGTGGTCACCAGCATTGTGAGCATTGTGCTGGCAACTGCAATCATCACTGTGGTGTGTAATATTATCGGAATATAGTGTTTTGCATGAAAATTAATGCGCGATTGGTATTAAATCTTTGTCATAACATTTTAAACGAATTGCTAAATTTTAACAAAATACAGATCAAATATAACGGACTAAAATCATTTTATCGCATTAATTTTCACCCGTTGGTCTTCGCTTTCAGCTTCGCCCCAACAAGCTGGGCGGGCCGAAGGCATTCATCTGCTGCGTTATTCAGAGCGAAGCATAGTTTACTATAGCTTCGCCCTGAAGTGCCTTGCATATGAAAGCCTCCGCCTCGTGCAAAATCCAGGCTGTAATTCAGATAACCGGCCCCTTGTAAAGCTCAGTAGGTCAGCAAATAATTCGTTTGATCCCGATTCAGTTTTTGTGTAACCCCTATACTAACACGATATATGTGCATGTCAATTTTTAGCTATTGTCAACATCATTGAGGGTTTTAGCGCATGAATTATCTGGCGCATCTGTATCTGGCCGAAGATTCCGCCGAATCGATGATCGGAAGCATTCTGGGGGATTTTGTCAAAGGAAGCGCAAAAGAGCAATATCCGATTAAGATCAAAAAGGGAATTGAGCTGCATCGCAAAATAGACAGCTATACCGATGCCCACCCGATGACGCAGGCCAGTCGAAGGCTTTACCGGCCACCGTGGCGCCGTTTTGCCGGCATCATCGTTGATCTGTGTTACGATCATTTTTTATACCGTCACTGGTCGAAATATACCGATATGGCCCTGGCACCATTTATTTTAAACGCCTACGACCTATTGAAAACCCATCAGGCGATGCTGCCCGAACGCCTGCAGGCCATGATCCCTTTCATGATCCGCGATGACTGGCTGGGTTCCTACCGGGAATTAAACGGTGTGGAGCAGGCCTTGAAACGCCTGTCCAAAAGAGTGACCAAAGGTGACCGGCTGGTGGGTGCGATTGATGAAATCAAGGCGCATTACCGAGAGCTGGAGGCCAATTTTCTCCTTTTTTTCCCCGACCTCATTGGTTTCGTTAACGATTTCAAAAACGCCAGGGGTTGAAGTGATTCAAAGACCGTACAACGGCCTGGTCGTGCACTGTCTGCATGCCTCAGGGCGCGTTGCGAAAGAACAGCTCATTACAGGCTAAGTGGTTTATATGCCCGAAGCTGATTTTTCGCTTAACCCCTTATTTTATACTCATTT
>CAZJHF010000074.1:7812-12553 GCA_964545505.1 uncultured Desulfobacterales bacterium
TAAAAAGGGGTTGTGAAAATCCAGACAGGCCACATCATTATAAGAAAACAAAATTTCTTGCTTTTCAAATTTTGTGTTTCCGTGGAGTTTTAGTTCATTTGCGCCATTTTGTAAGGAAGTCCCTTGCCTGCTGCAACAGCGGTTTGCGAATACGGACCTTTAAATACAGGTCACCCGTCCGACCGCCGCCTTTACCGTCTTCGCCCATGCCTGCCAGGCGGATTTGCTGATCGGGTTTGGTTCCCGCTGGAACTTTAACCACCAGTTTTTTATTTTTTTTGCGTAAATAATAGGCATACGGTCCACCTTGACGGGCAAGCTCGGGATCCAGCCAGACCGTATCGTGGATATCGGCACCGTCTTCCGGAAATTCAATCCCGCTGAATTGCTTCAACAAAAAGCGGGTGAGCTTACCAGCTGCGCCCTGCGGGGGATGACCGCCCTGATTCATTTTGCCGTTCTGGCGGGGTGTCTTAAAAAAATAGCTGTTGGCGAAAAATCCGGGTTTGCGAAACTCATATCGCTGATACCCCTGCCCGTAAAATTCTTTGAAAATTTCATCAAATCCTCTGAGTCCGAACGCCCGGGCCATCTGCTCTAGTATCTGGTTGATATCGGAACCGCTGAAAATATCCTGTTCGGAGTAGGTCTGCCTGAACTGGCTGTAAGCCGATGAACCGAATTGCTGCCGCAGGGTGTCATATTCGCGACGCTTTCCAGCATCCGACAGCACGGCATAGGCTTCGTTGATGCTTTTCATTTTTTCGGCTGCTGCCGGATTCTTATCGTTGCGGTCCGGGTGGTACTGGAATGCAAGTTTGCGGTAAGCATCTTTGATCTGCTTGGCGCTTGCTTTCTGATCTACGCCCAAAATCTGATAATAGTCATTTTGCGACATATGGGTTATCCATATTCTTGCTAACAGGTTTCAGTTCCTAAAATTAAACCACGAAGATCACGAAGAACACTAAGAATAGCTTCAATAACTCAGATGTAAAACTTCGTGAACTTCGTGTTCTTCGTGGTAAGAAAGCTGTTAAAAGCTCAAAAAGAATCGGTCGAAAAAGGGAATAAGATAAATCTTCAATTTTATGTGATGAACGTCAACTGTTCTGGGTTAATTTGGACTGATAGCGTTTGGCATCACGACAGCCGTCTTTGTTACCCAGTTGACACGCGCTGTTGGCATTTTCAAAGGCTTTTTGAAGGTCTCCCTTATTAAAAAACACCCGGCCGCGCATGTAGTGAGCCCAGCCGTTGTCGGGTTTCAACTCTATAGATTTATTCAGATGATCCAGGCTTTCATCAAATTTATTGCGGCGCATAAACAGCCAGCCGAGATTGTCATATGCCGGGCTATATTCAGGGTTGATTTCCACCACGCGATTCAAATCTGTTATGGCATTGTCAAACTGCCCCATTCGAATATAGGTACGAGCCCTCCAGAAATAGGCTTCATAACTTTGCGGACTGCTCTCAATAGCCAGACTCAGTTTATCCAGCGCTTCTTTAAGACGATTCTCTTTGTAGTCGTCATAACCCTTACGCAGGTGCTTTTTAGCCCGGCGGGCCTGTTTGTTTTCGGGCCCGCGCTCTTTTTGAATCTGCCCCCAGACAGATTTGCCGTATTCGACAACGTCATCGGCCAGTTCGGTAATCTTTTTCAGCGGCTGATTGATTGCGTCCAGCTTTATGCCCAGGGAAAGGTAAATGCCCATGGCAATCAATGCGCACAACATCACGGCAACGACACCGAAAGCCAGATAATCTTTACGGCCTTTCTCCAACGGCCGGGTGGTCAATACCGGAGACAATTCAAATTTTGGCTCGCGGCCGGACGCGTGCGTTGCGTCGGACACAGGACGCTCTTCGGTTAGCACTTCAATCCGCCCGGTCTCCTGCTCGATATTCAGTTTTACACCGCAGTTGTGGCATGTTGTCTGGGCTGTCGGCGCAACCGTGCTGTCTTCGGGAATATCGCCGGCGGTTTGACACTCCGGACATATAAACTTCATATCCATCTTCCTTTTAGGTTGGCCGGTTGCACCGGCCGAAGGTCCCCGTGAAACGGGATTTAGCCAGTTGCGTCAGTTAAAATAGGTTCTAGTTTTTTTCCCGCCGACAGGCCAACAGACTCAACCCTTTCTAAATATAACACGCAAACTACGGCTTGTCTTCATTCCAGGTGTTCAGCTGTTTCTGACGGTGGTCTGAAATCAGGGTCGTCTTTTTCCTTCACCAGATAGATCGTGGGCAGGCTGATGACGGTCACCAGGCCTTTGACGATGATGTTGGCCAAAAAAATGGACCAGACTACCGTATGCGGCAGGGTGAAACCAAATGCCAGCCAGCAAAAAATCAGGCTGTCAATGGGGATGCTAACCGCATTGCTGGTGAGCACCCGCGCCCATTGGTATTGTCGCGTAATGCGTGTCACCCAAAAGTGGTATACTTCCGTATCGATGAGCTCGGCGATGACTTCTGCTGTGATGCTGGCAATAACGATTCGCCACACGGGGCCCAGAATGCTCGCAAATTCGCGGCCCAGCCCCCAGACAGCATCCTGGGGCAGCCAGGCGGCAAATTGAAAGAAAGCGGCCATAAACAGATTGATGCCGGCTGCCAGAAAAATGACGGTGCGGGCAACTTTTTTCCCGAGCTGTTTATGGACCAGGTCCCGAATGGTAAACGTCAACGGATAAATAAATGTCCCGGCGTCAATACTGAAGCCTGCGATGCGGGCAATTTTAAGACTGCCGATATCCGAAAGTAGCTGGGCGGCAATATACACCGCAATAATCGCCACGGCCGAGGTGGCTATGGGGGTGTTAGTGCCGGACTCTGATAATTTTGTATCCATGCAAAATTCAGGTCATCATTTCACGCGGCAAGTCAAGACTCAGCAAATCGGGAGATGACCAGCCAGGCTTTGGCGTCAAATTTAAGAGTTGTATCCTCTATGAGCTCCTGCGCTTCTGCAGGTGAGACCAGCAGAATTTCAATCAGCTCGGAAGCTGTATTTCCTTTGTTTGATGGCGCGCCTTCGCAGTCCACATACACCATGGACACGGATTCGTCGGTCATGCCGGCGGACGAATAAATCGGCGGACTGATTTTTATAAATCGTCTGACGGTTAAACCGGTTTCCTCCATCAATTCGCGACGCGTGGCCTGCTCAATCGTTTCACCCTGATCGAGCAGTCCGGCGGGGAAGCCGTATTCATAGTCATTTAACGGCACCCGATACTCGCGCAGGATGACCATTTTGTTTTCTCTGGCGTGAAACGGCACGATCACCACCGCATCCGGCTGCCGGTAATCGCCGCTGAGGCATTTGGGTTCTTTTTGGCGGGTTACAACCTGCCAGGATTTTTCTTCCCCCGTTCTGGCAACATAGTTAACATCAAATAGATTTAACCAGCGCCCGGCGGTGCGTTTGTTCGAGCCCTTAATGTTTACCTTCATGGGGTCATTTGGCCTTCGATATTAAGATTTGATTTGTTAGACGGTCTCAGCTGTCTTCGAATTGCAGAGGTCAGGATGGCATGAGGCCTGTTTTGCGAAGCAAAAGGGCCCCGTCTTCAGCCAGTTTATCCTGAATCTGTGAGAAATCGGCCTCACTCAGATGGTCAAAGCGCTTCTGGGACGGCTCACATACTATAATAAAACCGTATCCCTGTCAAAGCGTGGCATTGGTTCTAACGAAAGCCCGGTTGGGGGCCAACCTGCCGATTAATTTGAGTTTACAGCTATAAAGCGGGCTAAAGTATTCGGTCAAATATGCCGATATTAGAGATTGCTGAATCTTGCATGATTTTGTATGAAATGAGATGCGAAAAATAAAGACGATCATCCGATTTATATTTAAAGACCCATTATAAACGATATGCTTGAACGAATTTCTGGAAAAGCGATGCACATAAGATTCGCTTCTATTTTCATACAAAATTCAGGTTAATCGTCAGTTTAGTTCGCTTGCATCGAATCGATAAAAAACCTATTTCATAAAGATTGCGCAATTGCGAATGTTTTTGTTAGGGGGCATAAATGGCCAATTCACTGCCGCGCACGGACACATTGGATTCACCATCAGATCACACCGATAAACGGTCCGGTCAAGATCGACGCACGCCTAAATTTCCGAAATTGAAATACCTGCTATTTTCCGGCAGACGGGCCGAAGTTCGCCGCAAGGAAGATTTGCAGCATACGTTCTATTTTGATCGTTACAGTTCGCATCTTTTTGCAGCCATTGTTGCCATCCTGCTGCTGAGTGTTCTGGACGCTTTGTTGACGCTGCATTTGATCGGCAAAGGTTCAACCGAAATGAACCCGGTTATGTCCTTTTTCCTCAAATTCGGCCCCCTTGTGTTCATGGGGGCAAAGTATTTTCTAACCTGTTTCGGCGTTGTTATTCTGTTGCTGTTAAGAAATGTTGTGCGCAAAAAATCGATTGCCCATGCCCAGAATCTCTTCTCATATATTATCGGCGCCTTTACCACTGTCATCATATGGGAGCTGTATTTAATCTTTTTTGTGGCGTCTTAATAGCCTCACGCAAACCCGCCCGTCTAGCCTTGCGGTCTCGCATGGCAGGCGTGGGGCACAAAGACGCAAAGATTTACCACGAAAGCACGAAAAACCGAAAACACGAAAAATAAATATATTTCGTGTTTTTTACTTTTGTGTTTTCGTGGTTTTAGTATCCCCGCCAGCACCTTTGGTAACGAAGCTTGACATT
>CAZJHF010000075.1:0-12376 GCA_964545505.1 uncultured Desulfobacterales bacterium
CATTGACTAAATTTTATCCGGCTGAGGAATATCACCAGGATTATTACAGCAAGAATCCCATGCGCTATAAAATGTACCGCTACGGTTCCGGCCGTGATCAGTTTCTCAAAAGTACCTGGAAAGCTGAAGCCAAACCCTCCGCCCAGGCGATGACCTCAGCGGACAAACCCAAATATTCAAAACCCGATGATGCAGTGCTCAAAAAGAGCTTGTCGGCCATGCAATACAAGGTTACCCAGAAAGACGGCACCGAACCGCCCTTCAACAACGAATATAATGACAACAAAAAAGAGGGCATCTATGTGGACGTTGTTTCCGGTGAGCCGCTCTTTGCTTCGACTAACAAGTTCGATTCCGGAACCGGCTGGCCCAGTTTCACACAGCCACTGGTGCCTAAAAATATCGTCGAACATCAAGACCGCAAATTTTTCATGGTGCGAACCGAGGTGCGCAGCAAGCATGGGGATTCGCATCTGGGACATGTGTTTCCGGACGGCCCGGCGCCTACAGGTTTGCGCTACTGTATTAATTCGGCCGCTCTGAAATTTATCCCCAGAGAAGATCTCCAAAAAGAAGGGTATGGCGAATATATTAAATTGTTTGAATCAAAATCTGCTCAAACCGCGAATTAATCGACAGCAAAATCAAAAAGGGAATCCGGTATGCCGGGTTCCCCTTTTCGATCAAAAACGAAAATCGCCTCGTTTGGTTCAAGTCTGACGCCCGCCGTCTTTAAAGACTTCGTCCAGTTCCACCTGGAAGCCGTTGACCAGAGCATTGGTCTGGTTGGCCATGCCCACCACCGCCATCAACTCGGCCAGCATGTCATCGGTCATGCCTTTCTTACGTGCCGCTGCGGTATGGCTGTTTATGCAATAGGCGCAGCCGTTGGTGACACTGACCGCAACGTAGAGCATCTCCTTAACCAACGGATCCAGCGTACCAGGCGCCGTCACTGCTTTGACCCCTTCCCAGGTGCGTCGCAAAAGCGCCGGCTGCACCGCCAGGGCCTTCCAGAAATTGTTGACCCAGTCAATCTGGCGCGTGGCCATGATATCATCATAAACTGCGCGCACCTCGGGGACGGCCTCCTCGTATTCGATGAGTTTTACGGTAGCCATGTTCCTATGCCTTTCTTTTTTAGGGTATTTAAAACAATGCAAGAATGGTTCTGTTGTACTTCGTCTAAATTGGTTGAGCCCGTTGGCCCGTTACCCGTTTACCCGTTATATTAAAAATGACTGCTTCTACGGGCGCAACGCCTACAACCGGAAAACCGGTTAACTGATCAGGTTTCGGATATTTTTAATCAAGCGTTTGATGTCATCCAGACGGGTGTCGGGATGGTTAAACACCAAACGCAGATATCGGCGGCCGCCAAATTCGGTGGTCGACAGATAAAAATCACCCTGGGCGATTAATTGATTTCTGATCTCAAGCTGGAGCGCATCACTGCCATCGACCCGAAAACAGAGAATATTGCTTTGCGGTGCAACAGCGCAGGTAAATTCCGGTAGCGCTTCAATGTAGTCATAGGCCTGCTGCGCCCGTTCATATTGATCGTCCACATGCTTTGCCAGGCCCTGCTGGCCAAGTGCCGCCAGCACGAAAAACCATTTTAATCCCAGACCCGCTTTGGTGCATTCAACCGTACGGTGAATGAAATCAAAACCGGGCTGATCTTTGTCATGAAAGATATAGCTGGCTTCTTGCTGGAAGGCTCGATCGATGGTCCGATGGTCTTTGACCAAAACGGCCGTGCATAAAGACGGTGTCCGCAACAACTTATGGGCATCCCAGATCAGCGAATCCGCCAGTTCCACACCATCGAGCCGTTCTTTATGCTTATCTGAGAGCAGCGCACTGGCGCCGTGGGCGCCGTCAATGTGAAACCACACCTGCTGCGCATTGCAAAATTCACCCATCTCGCGAATGGGATCATAGAGCCCGGCCGCAGTACTGCACCCGTTAGCAACGACCGCCATAATGGATTTGCCCTCATCCTTTAAGCGCGCATACGCCTCGGGCAATTTTTCGGGAACCACCACCCCGCGATCATCCACGGCCATGGTGTAAACGGCATTACGGCCCAGACCCATGATGCCGGCTGCCCGGGCGATTGAGTAATGGCTTTCAGCGGGTGCCAGAATTACCAGATCACCAGGGCTGCCTTCCTGCCAGGCATCCGGCGCCACCCGGCCGCGCGCGGCCAGCAAGGCGGTCAAATTGGCCAGCGACCCGCCGTGGGTCAAGACCCCACCACCGAAAATCTGATCTGTATGACTGGCTGCTTTAAGCGGCTGTGGCTGCCAGCCCACTTTTGCCAGCAACCAGTTGATAAGGGTCCACTCGATACTGGCGGCTCCCGGACCCATTTCATAAATGGCCATGGGGTTGTTGGTAAAGCCGTCGATCAGCGAGGCCAGGGCGCCGGCATAATGGGATGTGCCCACCTGGTGGGCCAGATAGGCCGGGTGCTGCAGGCGGGTGGTGGATTCCAGATATCGGGTTAAAAATTGCGCCAGGCGCTCGCCGCTTAAACGGCCCTCATTAATGTGTGTGTTTAAATCCAGATCCGCCGCCACTGTTTCCAAAGGGGCCTGGTGGATGACCGGTTTTTGCCGGCTGATGGACTCCTGGTAGTATTTTTCCAGGGCGGTGATAACGATTTCAGCATCCGATAAAAATGACATTTAGACAGATTCTCCTTTTGAATTAATGAAGTCGCGCAAAGACGCCAAGAGATAATTAGAGAAAAATCCTAATTCTTGGTGCTCTTCGTGCCCTTCGTGGTTTTATGGGCGTTTGGATTTCATCACGAAGAACACGATGCCCGCGAAGTTCACAAAAGAATAAAAAATATTTAAAATTGTTTTTTGCGTCTCAGCGGCCCACGCCCGCCATGCGAGACCGCAAGGCGAGGCGGGCGTCTTTGCGTGAGACCCAAAAACTCATTTCCGTTGGCCCGTCTTTTTCTTATAAAACCGGCTGGCTTTGGCGCGGTTGCCGCAATCGCTCATGTTACACCAGCGCCGGCTGCAATTACGGCTGGTATCTAAAAAAAGCCAGCCACATGCCGGGTCGCCACATTTTTTGACTCTTTTTAACTGCGTTGAAATCAATAAATCAGCTGCTGAACGAATCAACGGACTCAGAATCCATTCCAGATTAGCAGGGTCCTCCTCTAAATCCCATTTATAGCCATGCGGGGTATTGACAATTTTGGAATTCTTCATGGCGTGCGAAAAAAATTGATTAAATATTTCAAGATCTTCGCTTGGGGCGGCTTTGCCATCAGCGAGCGCAGAAAATATTCGATAAAGCGCCTCCCTGAGGCGAAGGGCTTGTTTTAAAGCCCGGGCTTGTTTTGAACGCTGGCTTTTTGAATTTTGGGTGACGCGCCGGGCTGCCTGCCGGGATAGGGTGTCGGCATGCCGGCTCCAGGCAATCAAATCCGGATAGGTTATTAAAAATTCCATCGGCTGATCGCTGCCACGCCAGTCCAGGGTGTTGACAAAATCCAAACAGGGTCGTCCACCCAGAAGGCTCAGATTGCCAGCGTGTTTTATTTTATCTTCCACCTGATTTCCCCTTAATTTAATATAACCATCAAAAAGTAGTTGACAGGTTAAAAAATAAAGATTAATAATATAACTGTCTAAAACTTAATAGAGGGTTATACGCTTGTCAAGCCTTTTAATCTGAAGCAATTAACCGTTACGGGCGTCTACTATACAACTCTAAGCAGGGAGGCGTTATCATATGGAAAACAATCCTGTTGACAAAAAAACTAAAGGCGGGTGTTTGTGTGGAGGCGTTGCGTATGAAATTTATGGCGAGCTGAGGGACATCGTGAATTGCCATTGCTCGAAATGCAGAAAATTTCACGGCAATTTTGGTGCATATACTAGCGTTAAAGTCGAAAAGTTAAACATCATTAGGCACAAAAACCTGAAGTGGTTTAAATCCATCACTGATGAAACGCTCAATGTTCACCGTGGCTTTTGTTCAGAATGTGGATCAGCGCTATTCTGGCACCCAAAAGATCAACCCTACATAGCAATCGCAGCAGGCTCATTAAATACGCCAACCCACTTAAAAACAATGGGGCATGTCTGGTGCAGCCAAATCCCAGATTATTATAAAATTGAAGATGATCTGCCGCAATTCGCACAAAGATGGAAACCCTGAAAGGGAGCTCAAAGATGTACGATCCCCAATCAAGCAAAGCTCTGTTTAAAAATGCAGAAGCGCGAGGCATTAAAAGTAAAATTGTTTCTATCGAGCATGTCAGGGATCTTGAGACGGATATCATGACTCTTCACCAAAAAGGGTTGTTGGACTCGGATCTTTACAGCGCTTATCTGGCCTCTTTTGATTTTGCCTGCCACACTCAATTTAAAGGGGCCCAATCGCTTATCGTCGCATCCATTCCGCAGCCTCAGTTCAAGGTAATCTTTTTGTGGAAAAATAGGTCTTACCCGGTTGTTATTCCCCCTACCTATTATTTTGCCGTCGATAATGAGGTGGCAAATATTCTTAAAGTGGATCTTAAACCGCAGGGATATAAAATTCAAAAAGTAAGACTGCCCGATAAACTATTGGCGGTGCATAGCGGTCTGGCGCAGTATGGCAAAAATAATATCACGTATGTAAAAGAGATGGGAAGTTTTCATCGACCGGTCGTATTTATCTCAGATTTACCATGTGAAGCGGACAACTGGGGAAAGGCGACCGTTCTGGACAGTTGTGAAAAGTGCAATGCCTGCCTGAAGGCTTGCCCCACCGATGCCATCTCATCGAATCGTTTTCAGCTATATGCCGAGCGTTGCCTGACCTTCCATAATGAAAGCACTAAAGCATTTCCGCAGTGGCTGTCTCCCGCCTGGCACAATAGCCTGGTGGGCTGTATGATCTGTCAGAAAGTGTGCCCGGCCAATAAAGCGGTTGTCAAATGGATCGAGGACGGTGCGACTTTCGATAATAAAGAAACGGACCTGATTTTAAAGGGGATTGCCCAGGAACAGCTGCCCAAGGAAACCATCGCAAAGCTCAAAAGGCTGAATCTGATAGAATATTATAATGTTCTACCAAGAAATTTGAGGGCGCTCATCGATAAGCAGCATTAGCAGTTTTTGTATGATAAAGGTTTTTTCCATGAGGGTTGATTGTAAGATGCTAAAAAAATTAGGAGTCCTTTGTAGAGTGCCCAATTTTGTTCAAGTTCAAGGAAGGCGAAGATTTTAATCGGAGGCATACATTTGAGTATTTCGAGGATTAAAATCTTCGTCTTACACAGAAATTGAGCAAAAGGGGGTACTATACGAAGGACTCCCTAATAGCCGAATTTTCTGAGTGCGCGGGTATCCTGACGCCAATTCTTCTGGGTGCGCACGAAAAGCTTTAAAAACACTCTGGTATCCAGCATGTGCTCAATTTTTTTGCGCGATTCGATCCCAATGCGTTTGAGCTTGCTGCCGTCCTTGCCAATGATAATACCTTTTTGAGATCCGCGCTCCAGGTGAATGGTGGCTTCAATTTTAACCAGCCGACCTTTCTTTTCTTCTTTAAACGTATCCACGGTTACCGCGGTGGCATAAGGGATCTCCTCACCGGTCAGGCGAAAAATGCTTTCGCGAATCATCTCCGCCGCGATAAAGCGCTCCGATAAATCCGTCAGCGCATCTTCGGGAAAATAGGGCGGGCCGCTTGGCAGCATATTCTGCATGGCTGTTGTCATCTGTTCAATTTGAGTGCCTTCGACCGCGGAGATGGGTATGATGACTTCAAAATAATATTCGGTTGACCATTTTTGAATTATTGCCAGCAGATCTGTTTTTTCGATTTGATCGATTTTATTGAGCGCCACGATCACGGGCCTTTCCTGTTTTTGAAGCCGCTGGGCCAGAAAATATTCAGAGGTCGGATCCGGCTGGGCTGCGTCCAGAACAAAAAGGATTAAATCAGCTTCGTCTATGGCTGCCAGTGCCGTATCGACGATCCGCAGGTTGAGCGTATCTCTGGCTTTAAATATGCCCGGCGTGTCAATAAATACAATTTGCGCGCCCGGCCGGTGCATGACGCCCAGGATGCGATTGCGGGTGGTCTGGGGCTTTTTAGAGGTTATGGATATTTTTTCTCCGAGCAGGCGATTTAGCAGGGTGGATTTGCCGGCATTGGGCGCCCCCACGATGGCGACGTAGCCGGACTTAAAATCGTCGTATGTGTTACTGGTGCTGGACATTTCTATTTCACCGCCCGAGCTTGCATCCCGCTCTGCGGGGCTGCGTTCGAGACACAGAGGTCGCAGAGATTTCAATTTTTTGATTTGCCGGGAGATGCCCCGCTATTAGCGGGAAGACCGATCCAATCTTAATAAATCAATGGGCGGCCTCCGGCAAATCAAAATCCTCAACCGCTTCGCGGCAACATTATCATTATCAGAGAAAATAAGGGCTAAACAACCGATTTCAAATGGCCGCGCAGGATAAAGGCGGTTTTAGCGGTCCGATGCGCAAACTTCCAAATCAGCTATTGATAAAATTGCATGCCAGAGGGTGTCGCGGCCGCGGCGGGATTTAGCGGAAAATAGGATCAGGTCCTTTGGGTCTATTTTAAGGGCCCTCGCAATGCGGCGGTGCTGCGGGGTCGATTTGCTTTTGGATAACTTGTCAGTTTTTGTCAAAACCACAATGGCGGCGATGGCATAGTGGTTGAGCCAGCCGAGCAGGTTTAATTCTTCCTGCTTCGGCGTGCGTCGAATATCCATAATGACCACCACTCCCCGAAGGGTTTTGCGCCCGGAAAGATAGGTTTCAATCATCGGGCCCCATTTCTTGCGGACTGACACGGGGACTTTTGCATATCCGTATCCCGGCAAATCAACGAAAACGAGTTGGTCATTGATATCAAAAAAATTAATCAGCTGGGTTCGCCCGGGCGTCGAGCTTGTCTTAACCAGGCGTTTTCGATTAACCAGGGTATTGATCAGGCTGGATTTGCCCACATTTGAACGCCCGGCAAAGGCAATCTCCGGCAGCTGTGCCGGTGGGTACTCGGCGGTTTTGGTGGCGCTTTTGATAAATTCGGCGGACTTTATGATCATAAATAGTGCCTTATTTGATCGAAAGCTTTTAGCCTCTCGCAAACCCGCCCGCCTCGCCTGCGGTCTCGCATGGCGGGCGTGGGACGCAAAGGCGCCAAGAGCCTTTTAGATTAAAAATTCTAATCCTTTGTGCTGTTCGTGATTAGATAATCAGATTTTTTCAACCACAAAGGCACAAAGTCCACAAAGAGTTTAGCAAATTTTTTTTTGTTATGTTTTATGCCCTTCGTGTCTTTGTGGTTTAATATTCAGTTTTTTCCCAGAATGAAGGACACGAAGCCCGCGAAGTTCACAAAGGGACTAAAAATGCCTTTCTTTTTACTCTTTGCAACTTAGCGGCTTTGCGTGGTTAATAAAATAAAAAAGAAACCATCCGGTTTGCGACTTTAGATTACCTGCTTTTTAGGTATTGTTGAAGCCGATCCATGCCTTCTTCGATATTTTCCATCGAATTGGCATAGGAAAACCGCAAATAGCCCTCACCGTTTTTGCCAAAGTCGATTCCCGGGCTGACACCCACATGAGCTTTTTCCAGAATGTCAAAGGCCAGTTTATAGGAGTCGGCGGAAATGTGTTTGGCGTTGGCAAAAACATAAAACGCACCGGTGGGCTCCACTGTAATCCCAAGCCCCATCTCCTTTAAGCGACGGATGATATATTTGCGGCGTCTGTTATAGGTCTGTTGCATGCGGGCCACGTCTTCGGCACCGTGTTTCAGGGCCGCAATACCGGCCTGCTGAATCATGGCATTGGCTGAAATGAAAAAGTTCTGTTGCAGCTTTTGCATGGGGCGAATAAATGCTTTGGGTGCAATGACGTAGCCCAGGCGAAGTCCGGTCATGGCAAACTGCTTGGAAAATCCATTGAGCACAAAGGCATGATCGGAAAATTCCAGGATCGAATGCGCCTGGCCCTCATACACCAGCCCATGATAAATTTCATCGGAAACAATATAAGGGCATTGTTCACATTTTGTCAGCTCGGCGATTTGCTGCATGCGATCGAACGAAAGCAGATTGCCGGTTGGATTAGAGGGTGAGTTGATAAACACGGCTTTAGTTTGCGGGGTGATTTTTTGTCTGATGACCTCAGGTCGGTATTGAAAACCGTCTTCTTCATATACCGGAATGGTGATCAGTTTGCCGTCCACAAATTTGATAAAATTCGGATAACAGGCATAGTGCGGGTCTGAAATAATAACTTCATCCGCTGGTTCAAGCAGGGCTGCGAAAACAAGGAATATGGCCGGCGATGAACCGGATGTGACAATCACCTGGTCCGGGTCGACCGACACCTGATAGTGCTTTTGATGATACTCACAAATAGCTTCGCGCAGCTCATACAAACCCAGGCTGTGTGTGTAATGCGTAAATCCGTCCTCGAGGGCTTTGCAGGCCGCTTCTTTAACGCAGTCCGGTGTATCAAAATCAGGCTCACCAACTTCCAGATGGATGATGCGGGCGCCTTTGCGCTCCAACTCCTGGGCCCTTTCGAGCACATCCATTACGATAAAGGAGCTCATCTCCCGGGTGCGACTTGATTCCATTATCAGGTCCTTTTGTTGCGCGTTGCGGGTTACGCGTTTCGATCCTCAGCATCACCGCCTAACTCGCCACTCGCAACACGGAACGCGCAACCTTATATGACTTTATTCAAAGGATATTCGATGATTCCTTCCGCCCCATATTTCATCAATTGAGGAATGAGATCGCGCACAACGTCGGATTTGACCACAATTTCCACTGAGAACCAACTGGACTGATAAAGCGGCGCCACCGTCGGCGCATTCAGACTCGGCAGCATAGCGACCACAACTTCCATCTTTTCTTTGGGGACATTCATTTTAATACCCACCATTTTTTCACCACGCAGAGCCCCTTTGAGCAAAAGCGCGATTTGTTCAATTTTAATGCGTTTGGCCCTATCTTTCCAGACGTCATGGTTGGCAATCAGCTGGGTATTGGTCTGCATGAGCTCATGAATCACGCGCAGGCCATGGGCCTTGATCGTGGCTTCGGTCTCGGTCACCTCCACCACTGCATCGGCCAGACCGGACACCACCTTGGCCTCGGTCGCACCCCATGAAAATTCAACACTGACATTGATCTTTCGGTCTTTGAAATAGCGCCGGGTAAAATTGGTCATCTCAGTGGCAATTTTTTTGCCTTCACAATCTTCAATTTTTTGAATGGGGGAGTCATAGGGTACGGCCAGTACCCAGCGCGCCGGTCTGGAGCTGACCTTGGAATAGACCAGATCGCTGACCACCTGAATGTCCGATTCGTTTTCGGCAATCCAATCCTTGCCGGTCAGACCGGCATCCAGCGTGCCGCTCTCGACATAATTTGACATCTCCTGTGCGCGGCAAATGGCGCATTCAATGGTATCATCATTGATTTCAGGAAAATAACTTCGACCATTAATGTTTATTTCCCATCCTGAGCGCCGGAATAGCGCTATCGTTGAATTTTGCAAACTTCCTTTGGGAATGCCCAGTTTGATTGGCTGTTTCACTTACCGTATACCTCCTTGGGGTCGAACACAGGCTCTCCGATGATCCGAATCGAACCATTTTCGACCTTTTTATGAAAGCAGCTGCGGTGCCCGGTGTGACAGGCTGCACCGCCCAGCTGTTCTATTTTTAACAACACGGTATCCGCATCACAATCGACGCGGATTTCTTTGACGATTTGCTGATGACCGGATGACTGGCCTTTGATCCACAATTCCTGTCGCGAGCGGCTCCAATAGGTGGCTTTGCCGGTTTTCAGGGTTGCCTCCCAGGCTTGCTGGTTCATATACGCCAGCATCAGCACCTCACCGGTCTCATAATCCTGCGCAATCGCGGGAATCAGGCCGCCACATTTATCGAAATCAGGTATCTTCATTTTTTATGAAATCACAGGTTGAAATTGTACTATAAAGGCGTTAAACTAAAAGTTTGTAATATGCTCTATCTTAAGAATACCCATCCAGAATCATAAATTGTTGTAAGTAACTGTAACTCAACTGAATGTCAATTAAATTTTTTTAAACCGAAACCTTATACGCTCTTTTGAGTGAGGCGGATATCCCGCGTCATCGTAGACTTTAAAGGATATCATCTCCAGACTCACGGATACGAACAAGCATGGCCAGAACCAAAACAGAAACGGACGTCTTAAAGTCCAAGAAACGACATTTTTTCAGGAAATTTTTATTGTGGTCGTTTCTTCTGGGATTTATTGTTGCCATTATGGGTGCGGTCGCCGGCGTCGGGGTCTATCTTTACCTGAGCAAAAATTTGCCGCAGATTACCAACTTGACGCAATATCATCCACCCATCATCACCACCGTTTTTTCGGATGACGGCCGCAAAATCGCCGAATTCTTCGAAGAGCGCCGCATCATCAAATCCCTTGAGGAAATGCCTCCGGCCCTGATCAATGCCTTTATTGCCGCTGAGGACTCACGATTCTATAAACACAGAGGCATCGATTTTTACAGCATCACGCGCGCATTTTTCAAAAACCTGGAAGCCGGGACCATTGTTCAGGGCGGCAGCACCATTACTCAGCAGGTTACCAAATCCTTTTTGCTGACGCCGCAAAAAACCTATACGCGCAAGATCAAAGAAGCGATTCTGGCTTACCGGATCGACAAAGCTTTTAACAAAAAAGAAATCCTCTACCTGTATTTAAACCAGATCTACCTGGGCCACGGTGCTTACGGCGTTGAAGCTGCAGCCGAAAATTATTTTGGCAAAACCGTGACGGATCTTAATCTGGCTGAATGTGCCATTCTGGCCGGTTTGCCCCAGGCTCCGAGTAAATACTCGCCATTCCGGCATCCGGAAAGGGCCAAGCAACGCCAAATATATGTGCTCAATCGTATGCTGATCGAGGGATATGCCACAAAAGAGCAGGTCGACGAGGCCATCAACACCGAAGTGGAGATCAAACCGCGCCGCAATCTGTATATTGAAGAAATCCCGTATTACACCGAACAGGTTCGCCGTTACATCGAGGAAAAATACGGTCGCGAGATACTATACACCCAAGGGCTTAAAATTTATACCGCTGTGAATGTCGAGATGCAAAAAATTGCCCAGGAAGAAATCGAAAAAGGCCTGCATGAACTGGATAAGCGCCAGGGATTTCGCGGGCCGCTTGATAAACTGGCCCCTGAAGAAATTGAGACCTTTTCAAACAGCATTCAATCCGAACTGGATAATGAACCCCTTGAAACCGGCCGAATCGTTAAAGGCGTGGTCATCAAGGTGGATAATAAAAATAAAGTCGTTACGGTGCGAATCGGAAATTCGCTTGGACAGATAGCGCTGTCCGATATGGAATGGGCCCGTAAGCCGGATATAGAATTGGCCTATTATGAAGTCAAGGTCAAGCGCCCCGGCGAAGCCCTGAAAGCAGGAGATGTTATCTGGGTTAAAGCCAAGGAAAGGTCGGAAGATGCGGAGTTATGGCCATTGGCTCTGGAACAGGAGCCGGTCGCCCAGGCGGCTTTAATGTGTATCGAGGCGGAGACCGGATTCGTCAAAGCGATCGTCGGTGGCCGCGATTTTCGTGACAGCCAGTTTAATCGAGCCGTCCAATCCCGGCGCCAGCCGGGCTCGGCGTTTAAACCCCTGATCTATGCCGCGGCTTTAGATAGACAATACGAGGAAGAACCAGAACGATTTTATACCCCGGCATCGGTCATCATTGATTCGCCCATCGTGTTCGACGACGAAGAACGAGATTTTACCTGGAAGCCTAAAAATTACAAAGAGCGATTTTTTGGCCCCACGCTAATGCGCGATGCCCTGGCCAAATCACGCAATGTGGTAACCATTAAAATCTTGCAGGATATCGGTATTGATTATGCCATTGAATATGCCAATAAACTGGGAATTAATTCAGATTTGAGCAAGGATCTTTCTATTGCTCTGGGGTCTTCAGGCGTGTCGTTGCTTGAGTTGACCAAAGCCTATTCTGTTTTTGCCAATCAGGGGTATTTGATCGAACCGGTCTTTATCACCAAAATTGAAGACCGGGACGGCAACGTGCTCGAAGAAATGACGCCTGAGCGCATCAAAGTGATTGAAGAAAGCACCGCCTACCTCATAACGCATCTGCTTGAGGGTGTGGTCAAGTATGGGACCGGCTGGCGGGTTAAAACGCTGAATCGACCTGTGGCCGGCAAGACCGGCACGACCAACAATTTGTTTGATGCCTGGTTTATGGGATACACCGCCCGGTATATCACCGGCACCTGGGTGGGATTTGATGATGA
>CAZJHF010000076.1:0-12290 GCA_964545505.1 uncultured Desulfobacterales bacterium
CTGGCCTGGACGAAATTCTCGCCCAAAACCCGGATTACCATGTTACGCCGACCGGAAAAGTCTATTCGGACCATTGTTCAATAGAAGAACTCAAGCAATTGCGTCACAAATTGTCGAAAGAATTCTACACAAAGCGTCAATTCCTTCGCATCCTGAACAAGATGCGGCGGAGCGGTCTCCTGAAACTGTTCCTTTCACCGAGTACTTCCCATCCGGCTCGTCTCGTTTATAACCTGTTAAAGGCGCGTTTGACCAATGGCCAACAATAAATGCTGCAACGAGCAACCCGTACTGAATCATTTTCCGTGCGGGATTTCACGTCTATTTTTTATATAAATTAAGGTGTTCAACCCCCGCAGCTCCGTGCGGGATTTCACACCTATCTTGATATACATTAAGGAGTTCAAAAGGCGGGGCCGTTCGGCAAAAAGATTTTAGATTGAATAACGATTTAACTAAGACTTTAGAACCGATTTGCAACGCAGCCATCTGGCAAAATATGAAGTTTTTAGTGGTTGTGGATGAACCAATCTATCAGCTGCCTGGCAATACTGATCTTAGGCGGTATTTTGGGCAGATTGTCTTTTGCGAACCAGGCGGCATCGATGATTTCTGATCCATCAATACGGATTTCGCCGTCATCATATTCGGCCGTAAAGGCAATCATTAATGAGTTTGGAAAAGGCCAGGGCTGGCTGCCGAAATAGCGGATATTTTTTAGCGATAGGCCGACTTCTTCGCGGATTTCCCTTTTGACACATTGCTCCAGGGTTTCACCCGGTTCCACAAAACCGGCCAGAACGCTGTAAAACGGCAATTTAAAGCGTTTATTGCGCCCCAGTAAAATTTTATCATTTTTTAAGACCGCCACAATAACGGCCGGAGACAGGCGCGGGTAATTGGTCAGGCCGCATTGCTGACAAATCTTGGCCCGCTCGTCTGTTTTGTTTTCGGTCAACTGTCCACACCCGCCGCAATACAGGTGTGTTTGATTCCAATTAACCAATTGATTGGCCCGTCCTGCGATCCAGATCAAATTTTCGTCCAAATTGCCGAAGAGTGCCCGCAAATCCCTGGATTTCAGATCCTTGCCCTTTTGGTTGTCGCCGGCTAACTCGGCGGCATAACAGGGGCGGCCGTCCAGAGTGCCCAGGTACTGTTTGTGGAGAAGGCCGGATTGATAGGTTTTTAGATCCGATGTTTCAGGCATGCTGCAGCTGTCTTTTCGAATTTTCACCAGCAGCCGGCCGTGGTCAAAGATAAACCAGAGGGCCTTGGCCGGCTCTTTCGATGGGGGTTTAAAATCGGGAATAAAAGACATCGTTTTAATTCCTTACTAAAATGAGCGATTGTTGAGGTTGCCGCAGCTACACGGCAGATGCCGTTCCGCTATAGTTTTCTATGCGGAACGACATCTAACACAGTAGATGCGGTAAGATCGGCAATCCCGGAGGGTTTCAAATTTAAAAGTAGAAACGATAACATTCCTTTTATTGAAAAATAGTCCCCATTTTTTAAATTTGAAACGCTCATTTTAGTTTGAGTGATTGTCTTATGCGGCGTGGCAGTTTGGGATTAAAGTTGGTGGCCAGGTAATTCTGAAAATCCGTTAAGGCTTTGATGCGACCTTCCTGGAATTTATTTTCGTTGGGATCACCGGAACCATTTTTCATGGCCATCTGCGCCTCTGCAATCCTTTGATCAATCAATTTATAAATATCGAGTAAATAAATATACGCCATAATTTTGTTAGATTGAAACCTGGCTTAAAAGGCTCAGGTTTAGAAATATTTTTGGGTCTTAAGATCCACCTTTTCAGCCAGATAGGCGCGCATCTGCTGCCATTCCGCTAACTGGCCTTCATAAAATATTCGTGCTGCCTTGTCATTTCGTTCTTGCGCTTCAGCTTTTTGGCTTTCAGCGCAGACGATTTTTTCGCTGATATAGTTGTGTATGTCGATCAGGTATTCGTTAGCCATATGTCAAACTTGAACGTTAACCCAAATTTTTGATTCACCACCAAGACTCAAATTTTAAAAGGATTTTTCACCCTAATTTTTAAATTTTTTACTTCGTGTCCCCCGCCCGCCATCGCGAGCCGCTCAGGCGAGGCGGGCGGGTTCGTGAACTTCGTGGTAAAATTAAGCACTATCTACTTTTGGGCCATTTTTTCGGCGATTGCGCGAAATCTGGCGGCTTCATTGGCATTGCCCTGGGCGTCATAAATACGGCTGACCTTTTCGTAATATTCAGCAGCTTTGGCGGGAACCTCCTGGGCCAGGGCAAGATAAAGCTCAAGGATATCACTGCTGAGCATGCCGGAATCAAAACACAGATCGGCGTAGCGCTCCTTGATAAACGGGTCGATGCGTGCGTGACAGCTGCGGCACTCTGCCATCAACTCGCGGTATAAATTGCGGGCGTTGGCCAGCTCGTTGAGGGCCTCATGAGTTCTGGCAAGTCCCCGGGCAATGCGTTCATCCCAGCCATACTGCTTTAAAAATGCTTGATATAATGTTCTGGCTTCCACGTGGTTTCCCCTGCGGAAGAGGGTCTCTCCTTTTAAAAGGTAGACCGCCACAGATTCGGTCAGCTCATCTGGTACTTGGTTGAGTAAGGTCTGAGCACTGTCAAATTCGCTTTTTTCCCAGAAGATCTCACACAGTAGCTGGTATGCGGGTAGGGCCAGCGGTTGTTTGTTTAACAGCATTTCAAGCAATTGCCGCGCTTCTGCATGCCTGTCCAGATTCAGATAGGCCGTAGCCAGCTCCAGGGGGATAAAACTGTCGGACGCCGGATTTTCCGACATGGCCCGGCTCAGGAACTCAACAGCATCGGAAAATTTTCCCCGGTTTAATGCCAGATAGCCCTTTTTAAAACTGGCGCCATAGCCAAGGTAGGCCTGCTGAACATTATCGGGCAATGTAGCGCACAATGCTGTGAACGTTTCCTCCTGCCCTTCCGCCTGTTGTAGATCTTGCGGTTCATCGATTTCAGAAGAGCGGTTGCTGTCTTCAAAAGGCGGTGTATCATTTTCCGGCAGCGATTCCGCAATGGTTTCATTCACCTGAAAATCAAGCAGTTTTTGTTTTTCGTCAAGTTCGGATTGAAGTGCTGGATCTTCGGTAAGCTCCAGGGCCAGAAGATATAACTCGCGCGCATCTTCATAAAAGCCGGCTTCGAGCATGTCATCGGCACTGCGTTTATGGCCGCGAGCAAGCGCCTCTTTTGCCAAGGCTATTTTTTTTTGCAGCCGGGCTTTGAAATCTGGGTCCGGCGCTTGAGTGCGCCCCAATTTCTGCAGGGCGCGTTCATATTCGATTTTGGCCTTGCCCCAGAGATCGGCAGCAAACAGTTCATCGCCCTCATTTTCATGTGCCAAAGGCGTCTTGCCTGAAAATTTTTTAAAAAAAGACTTCATATTTATTCCGAGTGCTTAGTTACTAGAAATCCTGAATGTCATAAAAAATATGAATTTCAAATGGATACCTAACTGTAGCAGGGAACCGGGGGCTCTTAAGAAGTGGTCTGGGATAATAAACTAGACTATAATGAAATCTTTACTAGTAACTTATAAAATGATCTAGTAAGATACTAGTATGAATTAAGTTATAGATTTCACACAAAAAATGAAAAATATCATGCCAGGATAGATGTGAGATCCGATTTTCAGTTTTTATGTGCCTTTCTCTTATCTGCCGGGTACAATAATTCGCGATTCCGGCTTTTCAATACGATCCCCCTGCTGCTCCTGATATTTTTTGGCTTCTTCAGCCAATCGGTCCATTGCGGCTTTCATGGCATCCGGAAATTTTTTTATCGCCTGTTGCAGATCCTTGGCCTGAATGACGGCCTGCAACGGCAAGGGGCCGCCAGGTGTCATCAAAGACGTATGCGCGACGAATATGGATTTGCGGGTTTTGTCCACGGAGCCATCAGACTTAACGGGCGTCATGCGCTTGATCATGCCCACTTTAAGATCGGTAAAGGTTTCCTCTGTATAAAGATTGCTGCGGTCGAGCTTTAATTCGGTTGGTTGCTGTTGTTCATCAGCCATTACGATCTCTCCTTTAAGGGTTTTTTGTGGAGCCAATAGAACGGGTTAAAATAAGAGGGCAGGGTAACAGATCAAGACACATAACGCAATGGTTTTGGGTTGTGCGCCAGCGGTTTCGCGCGGGTAAGCACCTTTCTGCATGCGAATTGTTTTACAGTTTTATACAACATTCATCACCCATTGCCAGAAGGGTATTTGAGCCTTACGTTTAGTTTTGTATAGATCCTTACAAAAAAACTTCAAGTGGCAGGTAGATCAATGCAAAAGGCGCACAAGAAAATAACCCGACGGAATTTTATGGCGCTGGCCGGCGGCAGTCTGGTCTCCATAGGTCTGCCGGGTTTGTTTGTAAAACTCACGGATTCTGAAAACCAGGCATGGGCCGCCAATCTAAGACCGGACGGGCGGCCCCGTATTCCGCCGGGACAGCATGCGGTCAAAGCGCTGAAGCCCATGGGGGGAGCAGCTGGATCCGGCAGGACTGATGCCTGGCAACTGAAAATCAGCGGTGCGGTTGAAAAACCAAAAATCATCCGTTTTCGACGTTTGCTGGGCTTAAATCCGGTCGATCTGACCTGTGATGTGCATTGTGTCACCGGATGGACCCTGCTGGATTCCAAATGGACCGGTATCCGCATGACGGAAATTATGAAACAGGCCGGCGTCAGAAGCAACGCACGGTTCGTTATCCTCGAAGGGCATGCCGGATATACTAGTAATATCCCGCTCAGTGTTGCCCTCAAGGAAAATGTCATTCTGGCCTATCAATTCTCTGGAAAACAGCTGTCCGAACCCCACGGTGCCCCCGTGCGCGCCCTGATACCGAATCGCTATTTTTATAAAAGTGTCAAATGGCTTGAAGGCATCCGATTTTCCGAGGTGGATGAGCCCGGTTTTTATGAAAGCCGGGGGTATTCCAACACAGCCGATCCCTGGAAAGAAGAAAGATTTGATTAATTTTTTAGACAGGATCTACAGGATTTTGCGGATATTTTTCCCAGTTTCCGGAAGAAACTGGGAAACCTCAATCCGCTTTCAGCGGAATTATATAGTGGTTATAAACCTGATTCCTTGGTTTTTCAAATTTGTTTGTACTTACATTTGCTTGAATCTATTTAAGCTGATTTTGTTGCACTATTCAGACTTCAGCCCTCAGACCGCAGTCTTTTATCCGCCTTTACCAGTTTGCCGATGGTCAAGCCCTGCACGATGATGGAAAAAACCACAATCATATAGGTAACCACCAAAATTACCTCACGTTTTGGACCGGCCGGCAAAGACAGAGCCAACGCCACCGATATACCGCCGCGCAGGCCGCCCCAGGTCATGATTTTGATGACATGCGGGCTGAAGGTTTGAAAGGGTTTGAGAATGACCACCGGAATCCCAACGCAGATAAAGCGAACAACCAGGATAAGCGGAATAAGGATGATTCCGGCTAAAAGATAGGACCATTTAAAGGTCAATACTAAAACCTCAAGGCCAATCATCACAAACAGTACGGCATTTAAGATCTCATCAACCAGTTCCCAGAATTTGTCCAGATGATCGCGCACCTCATCGTCCATGGCCAGCATGCGACCGTGATTGCCGATCAGCAGCCCGGCCACCACAATGGCAATCGGACCGGAAAGATGCAATGTATCGGCAAGCGCAAATCCTCCGGTAACCAGGGCCAGGGTGATCAGAATTTCAACCTGGTAGTTTTCAACACTTTTCAACATCCAATAGGCGAGTGCCCCGATGATCAGCCCGAAAATCAGGCCGCCAAGCGCTTCTTTTAAGAAAAGTCCAGCCACGGAAGTGACCGTAACGGCCTGGGTTCCGGTGGCGATCTGCAATATGACCAGAAAAACCACCACCGCCACCCCGTCGTTAAACAGGGATTCGCCGGTAATTTTGGTTTCGAGGCTTTCAGGCACCCCGGCTTTTTTTAAAATACCCATGACCGCGATGGGATCGGTCGGTGAGATCAGGGCGCCGAACAAAAGGCAATAAATAAACGGCAAATTGATGTCCAGCGAGCCGAGTATCCACCAGCTGGCCCAACCAATGATAAAGGTAGATCCGATAACGCCCAGCGTAGCGAGCGTGCCGATAATATATTTTTGGCGGGCTAGGTCCACCAGATTGATATGCAGGGCGCCGGCAAACAGTAAGAAGCTGAGCATGCCGTGCAGCAGGGTTTCATCAAAATCAATGTTGTTGAGCAAGACGCGTGCGTCTTCTTCGAGTCCAAACCCCAGTGCGCCCAGAGCGATCAACCCCAGCGAAGCCAGCAGGGAAATGGCCATTAAACCGATGGTAGTCGGCAACCGGATGAAGCGATGGTTGATATAGCTGAAACCCGCTGAGAGGGTGATCAGGATTGCCAATATATTGAAAAGTTTCATTGTGTTTAGTTGAGGGATCGGAGAGTTTTCTTGATTCAATCGCTGCCTGAATCATCAGTCCCGCCTGGGGCGCGATGCAAACTCAAACATAAGGGTGCGTAACAAAAGAACAGAAATCAAATATAAAATAATCGATTAAGCTTAACATCAATATCGGGTTCTGAGGTTATTGCCTGTTCTTTCGCATCGCACCCGAATGCTTTCAGGCAGTGCACGACGCCACTGCTGATAATCCATTTCGCTACGCTCTAAGATGGGGGAGTAAAAAACGCCGACCCCTCAGTTCGTTACGGGTTATTGGGTTTTCGGTATGCATAGCTTGAACCGTGTTGCTGGTGCAGTCTAATGCACGATACTGGATAATGTATAACAGCCTCCAGGAGCAAGCAAGAATCTTGAAATAGTTTCTAGGTTAGAGATTCCCTTCTGGGCAGCATGAAAATAAATGGAATCGCAGCAAGTCCCATGACGGCACTCACAAAATAGGTGGCGCGCAGGCCAATCAAGTCCCCGATAAAGCCGACGATTACCACGATAGCTGAACGCGCCATGAAAGATGCCATCATGAAAAATCCATTGGCGGCAGATGGGCTGCTTTTGGCGTGTTCCTGTACCAGGGCCAGCATCACCGGTGTTGTCGACAGCAAGGTAAATCCGATAACCACTAATGACAAAAACCGAGCCCACCCGCCAATCCAGGCAAATACGAGTAAACTGAAAGGAGCGCCCAGCAAAGAAATCAGCAAGATCCTGCGACGTCCAAAACGATCGCTGAGGGACCCCGCCGCAAACACCCCGCCGACACCACTGATTTCGAAAAGCGTGAGGGCAGCGCCGGCCAGCCAGAGATCTCCGGTTTCCAATTTAATGAAGGTCGGCAAAAATGCGGTTATGGACGCATGCATAAATCCCCGCGCCAGCAGTATGGCTGTCAAAGGCATCAGAATGAATCGCAGTTCGCGCCAGGTCTCCAGAACGGATATGTTGCGGCTTTTATCTACTGTTATCGGTACCTCTCGAAAGTTAAAATACAGCCAGGCCGAAGCCGCCAGGCCAAAGATCATAATGGGATAGAAGCCTTCGAGTCCATAAAGAGAGACCATCCCCACCGCCACCAGGGGCCCTATCGCTCTGGCAAGTTCACCGCCGGTCATATAGAAACTCATTCCACGGCCTTTTTTTGAACCGGCCAAACGCGAAATCATGACCGGGGACGGGACGTGAAAAAGTGAAACGCTGATGCCCGTTATGAATAATAATATCAATAAGATGCCGTAGTTGGGAGCCAGCCCGATAAGGCTCATCGGGACAGCGGTCAGAGCCGGTGCAAAAATGATGAAATAGCGCACGCTGATTCTATCGGCCAAAATACCGATATACGGATTCATGAGTGCGGGAAGCTGCATGACCGACGAGAGAAACCCGGCTTGCGTCAAAGACATGGAAAGCTTTTCTATGAGCAGCGGTAAAAGCGGCGATAAAAAACTGGAATAGACATCATGAATAAAATGGCTTACCGAAAGCACAACGATGCGTCCGGTTTTAAAGTCGTCTGATTGACGATCATGCGATGGATGGTGGGTCATAAGATGTATGTTTTTTGTTTTTGATGCCGCTTTTTTTTACGCATGGCCCTTTGCCTCAAAAACGCTAATGAATCCTAATTTGAAAGGAATGTCAATCCCCTTGCTTTTGATTGCTCAGACCTTATCTTAGGAATCCATTTAGATAGGCCGAAAGACCGTGCCAAAAACGTATAAGAGGAGATCGAATCATGGCCCGACGAGTCGTTATTGATGCTGATGAGTGCATCGGCTGTGAAAGCTGCGTTGAACTTTGCGCGGAGGTTTTTGTATTTAATGAAGACGAGGAAAAAGCAGAAGTCATCCTGCCTGAAGGCGGTCCCGAAGATTGCATAGAAGAGGCGATTGAGACGTGTCCGGTGGACTGCATTGCCTGGGAGGACTCCGACTAAAACGGATTGCAGAACAATCATCTTTTGCCCGAGACCTGTGTTACAAACTGGCGGTAAATACTCACGTACTATCGTGTACGCTCCGCTTTTCCGCCAGTTTGCGCCTTGTTCTCGGACAAAATCTAACCGTTCTGCAATCCGTTTAGTGGGTCATAAATACAACAATTCTGTAACCTCACGCCTTTTGAACTCCGTAATATATAAAATCAAGATGTGAAATCCCGCCGCTAGGCGGGAGCCCTGAACCAAAACCTAAGCACTCCGAAATCATTTTAAGTCCATATAAAATCCATAGCAAAACTGAGTTGTTCTGCAATCCGTTCGAATATCCTCAGGTTGAAGCCGTTTCCCGTTAGCCCGTTTGCCGGTTGAAGCATAAAAACAGACCCGTTTCCATTCTGAACCGGCTCAACGGGCTTAATCCCGTTTCACGGGGACCTTCGGCCGGCACAACCGGCCAACCGGATTTACCGAATCTGACCGACCGAAGTGGTTGTCGGAGCAACGGGCGTTGGTTTTGACCTGGATCGGCTCATGAGTATCCGCATCATAGCTGAGGAAGACAGACTCCCCAAAGATAAGCTCACAGCACAGATGACATATCCTTGAGCACCAGAAAAGAGCAAAATGAAGCCGGAGGCGAGAATGGTGAGTAGATAAATTGAATGACCGGCCATTACCGTTGCGGGCTTTTTTGACCAGGCGGCCATTCCTTCGCTCTGGGCACGAATAGACACGGCCAATGGATAGAATACCAGGGCCATGGCGGTAATCCTAACTAAATTTAAGTCTGCTGGATTTAATTTTTGCAAGGTCACATAATATAATTTCGTCAAACCGGGCAAAATAAAAATCAGCGGCAGCAGCCCTAAACACAGCCCCGCTGCCAGCGCAAACCGGAAGGTCAATGGATCCTTTAGGCGGGTCGGGGGAAAGGCCAGTACCGTGGTCTGAATTCGAGTGGCGGCATACGCCAGCGGATTGGCAAGACCCAGCGCCAGATAGCAGACCGGCAGCACCCGCTCCGGATCCGGCGCCCGAGCAATAAAGGCACCCATGATCAGCGCCGAGGCCGAAAGCAAATAACCACCTATCGACAGCGGCAGATTGAACAAAAAAATCTCGGCAGCACGCGGTGCTTCGGTCTCTGAAGGGCTGAGGGCTTTGAGGAAGGGCCCTGCAAATAACCTTGCCACCACGCACTCCAAGCCGACGGGCAGGGTCAGACACACCACGGCCCAGATAGGTCCCACCAGCCCCATGTGACTGAATATTAGCGCCAGCAGGACGGTAAAGGCAATCCGGCCGATGGTGGCGATGCTGGCTTTTGCCGTGGCTTTGTTGATGTACATGATGACCAGATACGGGGTGCGCAAAAAAAATAAAAACTGTACCGGAATACTGGCCAACAGCGTTATCTTGGCCGGCGCTTCAATGGAAGGCGGCAGGCCAATGATCTCTCCAAACACCAGATGCGCCGCCGCTGGAATACTCAGCAACGCTTGAACGATGATCACCCCGAGTCCCGTCATCAGAACCACGTTTCTGAATCTGAAGTAGCCTTCTCGTGAGGCAGCATAGACCATGCCTGTGGTCACATAGGCCAATCCAAATATGCCCAGAAAGACCATTACGGTGGTCGATTGGGCCAAACCGGCCAGGTTTAGCGGGCCGCCGGGACCGCGTGAGGCAACCATTGCCACCAGTGGATAGGAGAGTGCCTGCGATGCTGCCTGGATTGCGAGTGGAATGAAAAAGCCGGTCAGTTGCCGGCCGTTACGAGGGGTTTTAGAGTCCATTCTGTCTGTTTTGGTTTACCACAAAGACACAAAGTTCACTAAGGGCATAAGCCTTTATTTTTAATTAAAATTTTTTTTATGATCTTTGTGCCCTTCGTGTCTTTGTGGTTAATTATTCCTATGATGCGCTAAGCATAACCACGAAGGACACGAAGTTCAAAAAGGGCTTAAAAACTTGAAAAAGGCCTTATTCATTTCTGTGTCCTTCGTGATCTGCGTGGTTTTATATTTTCTCTGTTTTATTCAGAAGTTTGTTTCTATTCGTCAAACTCACCGATCAGTTTTACTTCTCTTTCCAGCTTTACCCCGAACCGCTGACTGACTTTGTCTTCGATTTTGCGAATCAGGCTCAGGACATCGGTAGCGCTGGCATTATCCGTATTGAGGATAAATCCGGCGTGCTTGGGACTGATCATGGCACCTCCGATGCGCTCGCCCTTTAAGCCGGCTTCTTCGATCAATGCACCCGCGTAATAACCCGGGGGGCGTTTGAAAACACTGCCGCAGGATGGATAATCCAGGGGTTGCTTTTTAGCGCGCAACGCCAGAATATCATTCATGCGCTGCCTGATTATGGCGGCGTCTGTTTGTTTAAAGCGGAATATTCCGGATGTCAGGACCACCTGCTCCAGACCCGGAACCTGGCGATAGCCGAAATTTATTTCCGCGCGCTCTGCCGTGAATGGCGTGCCATCCAGCCGAAAGCCTTTGACAGTTACGGTGGTTTGCGCGATTTCCTGCCCGAAGGCGCCGGCATTCATGCGCAAGGCTCCGCCAACACTGCCGGGGATTCCGGCCATTAGCTCCATACCACCGAAACCGTTGTCCACGGCATGCCGGATTAGACCGAGCAGGGGGGTTCCCGCCCGAACCGTGGCGATCGGCCCCTCAAAGTTCCAGCCGCTGATATTGGAACCCAGAAAAAGTGTCACGCCCGGCCATCCGTTGTCTGAAACCAGCAAATTAGAACCCAGCCCCAGGATAAACAGCGGAATGTTATCCGCGTGCACCATCGCCAGCACTTCCCCGATAGCCGTTTCGGTCCCGGGGGCCACCCATACCGCCGCAGGCCCACCGATTTTGTAACTGGTGTAGGGTGCCAGGTTTTCATTGGTTTTGACCTCGACGGCTTCCACCCGAGCCAGACGATCGGCTATCTGCGCTGCATCCAGGGTTTTATACTTCCCCACGTTATTCTCCTTCCACCCATGAAAGCACCAGATCGATTTGCAGGCTGGATTCAGGCGCTGAACGGTCATGTGTTGCTGTGTTTTGTCTCAGCTGTTGGATCAGCTGTAAAGTCCGGTGACCGCTGGCATAACCATGCCGGGCGAGATAGCACCCGACAACCGTGCCGGTACGGCCGACGCCACCCAGGCAATGGACGTAAACGGGCCTGCCGGCTTCAATTTTTTGATCCATCCTGTCCAGAATACGGGCCATTTCAATGCGTGGGGGGATACCCATATCTTTTATGGGCAATCGATCAAATGACACTTTACAACCGAGTTTACGGGCCAGTGTTCGTGTATGGGCTTCGTAAGGTCTGATCGGTTGGTCGTACCAGCGGGTCTCATCGGTTTTCATCAGGTTAATGAAATGGCGAATACCGGCCTTCAGCAGCGCGCTTAATTGGGGGTGACCCTCCTGGCCCAATGCCGATCCCGGAAAATAGCCGGCCATCAGCCGGTCGGGTATGACCCAGTAGGCCTGATCAAACGGTGCTCTCTTTTTTAAATCGATTCTCGAAGGTGGAATGGACACCATAAAGCCGACGTATTCGTTGTATGGGTAAAAAATGTGATGGTTGTGTTAAAGCACAAAACCTGCCGGAAAGCAATTTTGCTGCCGCGTTTGGCGGGACTTGATTTATGTTTTCAGGGTCTTAGGTTGTAGTCATCTAGGAAATTGATCATAAATAGAATGAAGGGTCGGGGAGTTTTTCATAAATCGATCACGGAATGAATCATCGGCGACTTCATCGTGCAAACTCATGATTAAGGGAGCGTAGCGAAAGAACAGAATTTAAATATAAAATAACGAGTTAGACACAAAATCAAATTTGC
>CAZJHF010000077.1:0-12180 GCA_964545505.1 uncultured Desulfobacterales bacterium
ACGGCCCCAGGGCTGTTATTACCATCCGCGCTGTGATCACTTCAAGCCCGGATTGTGTGACCAGGAGCATATCTCAATGGCGCATGTTGAGGGTAGTGCCGCCGATCATCGCGTACGATGCTTGCGCTATAATGAAATCGATCATCACATCGAGACACCGAACGGCGAAGTCAAAAAGGCGCTTGAACTCGGTGAACAGGTCCTCGAAGTGGATCACATGAAAAAGTATTACGAGGTTCGTGACACCTCGCTGCGGGCTTTGATTTCCGGCAAGCGCGTTCGTTACGTCAAGGCAAATGAGGAGTTAAACTTCTCTGCCAGAGAGGGTGAAACCGTCGCCATCGTCGGCGAGTCCGGCTGCGGTAAATCAACATTTGCCAAAGTGCTGATGGGTTTAGAGAAAGGTACTGACGGCGAGGTGCGTCACAGAGACAAAGATCTTTCGGACATAGCCGTTCGGGACCGCAGCGCAAAACAGATCGGCTCCCTGCAAATGGTTTTCCAAAATCCGTTTGACACCTTGAACCCCAGCCACAGCATTGGTGGTCAGATATCACGGGTGATCAAGAAATTTGGCGTGGAGAAGGATAAAAAGAAAATATTTGATCGCGTCATGACCCTGCTGGATACGGTCAAACTGCCCAGGGATTTTTATTTCAGAAAACCCAGACAACTGTCGGGCGGTCAGAAGCAGCGTATCGGTATTGCCCGGGCATTTGCCGGAAACCCGAGTATGGTCATCGCCGATGAGCCGGTTTCTGCCCTGGACGTTTCGGTCGCGGCGGCTGTAACCGAGCTACTGATGGATATTCAACGTAAACAAAAAACCACGCTGCTTTTCATCAGCCATGATCTGAGTGTGGTACGCTACCTGTCGGATCGCATTGTGGTTATGTATCTCGGACATATTCTTGAAAGAGGCACCACCGAACAGATTTTTACACCACCCTATTCCCCTTATACCGAGGCGCTGTTATCAGCGGTGCCGATTGCCGATCCTGAAGTGACCAAGCGTGAAATTGTGCTGGAAGGAAACCTGCCCAGCGCCATGAATCCTCCCAAAGGCTGCCCATTTTGTACCCGCTGCCATCGGAGAATCGGCGATATTTGTGATAATGAGCCGCCGCCGGAGCAAGTTGTGGTGGAGCGGCACGTCATCAAATGTCATATTCCCCTTGAAGAACTAAAAAAGGTGGAGCCCGTCATCCATGTGCCGGATGAATCCGAACGGCTCCACGCGCGGCATTGAAGATCAGCCGGATCATCTTGCCATCATTTCCGTCCAACCATACCTTTCAAGAAATTCAGCACCGAAATCCTGCTCTGAATAGGTTTGCCCCCAGGTCAGCTGGTTTGCCAGGGATGCAAGCATGCGAACCATGAGCTCAGTTTGCTTATCGGCCGCCTTGACGGCCGCCGGCAGCCAGGAGAGAATGGGAAGTGAACATGCAACAACAGGTCGCATCCGGTATTGCGGTGAGGGCCAGTCTGCCAGGAAAGAATCCAGACGTGAATCGTTAAGGCTCTTGAGAAAAGCACGAATTGAGGTGGCAAGCTCAATGATTTTATTTTGCAAATCGACCACGATTTTACTAAGTCAAAAAAGCGAGAACGCCTGTCGGTCCCGGGTTTGACTTGGATGCGTTTTGGGTCACAAACTAAACGCGATTGACCGCCGCCTGAGATAAGTGTTCGGCGTCAACCCCAAAAGGCTCGTTTTGCACCTTTATTTGACCGCCACAACCGTGCAGGGCGCTTCCAGGATAACATACTGAGCGGTGGAGCCGAACACCAATTTCCCAACTTTAGATCTTCTTCTGACGCCGATGATAATTTCATCCATATCGTTGTCTTTTACAAATTGGACCAGATCTTCTCCGGTAGACCGGACACTGACGATGGCTTGCGTCTCACAGGGGATATTATCTGCCTTGAAGGGCGCTTTTAGCTTTTCCAGCTTGCTTTCGGCTCGATCGATATCTTCTTTTTTCAAATCAGGACCTTGTTCCAATGAAGTAATAATATAAATGTCGCCTTTAAATGCCTGCCCGTGTTTATGGGCCGCTTTGACCGCATCTTCGGATACCTTGGACCCGTCATAAGCCACTAGAATCTTCATTTTGTCCTCCTTCCATAAAGTCATGTTTGGAAAAGGTAATTGCTTTTTAAAATTTTATCATGTGTATATAACCGCCACGCAACTGTCAAGATATCCTTCAGGTGGTCAACTTTACGCAATCGAGTTCACAGGGGAATGGCATCCAGAATTAATTCAATGGTTATCGTATCGTCGATGCCGATGCAACCGGCGATGCCGCACATATTGTTCTCCTTTTTGTCTAATGATCATGTTTTATGGAGTTCAAAGATGCCGCATAGACTGTGCCTCACCCTGGCAGGAAAAATATTGAATGTGAGGGAACTATTCTAATTTTTCGATGAATGTTTTCAAATCCCTATCGATATCGGCCGGTAGTTGTGGTGCCTCATAGGTTTCTAAAATTTCGCCAAGCCTCTTATGGGCCTTCTCTGGACTCTGAGGCGAGCCGTTTGTTTGCCAGACAACAAAATCATCGCGGTTGGCGAGGCGGGGTTGAAAAAATTCGGTTCTGAAATGATCGAAGGTGTGATCCTTGTCCAGGAAATGGCCACCGGGCCCGACGGTCTTGATCACATCGAAAGCCAGGGTATCCGGACTGACGTCAATCGCCCTTTTAATTCTTTTGACCATCCCGCACATTTCATCATCGATGATAAATTTTTCATAGGACATGCAATTAAAAGATTCTAATATACCGGCACTGTGCAGTACAAAATTTGTACCACAGGTCATAGCCATCAAAAGACACATCATGGACTCAAAAGAGGCCTGGGCATCCGGAAATTTGGCATCGCAAACCGCGCCGCCACTACGGGAAGGCAGCTTGTAGTAACGGGCCATCTGAGCCGTGGCTGCCGCATTTATAGCCATTTCGGGCGAACCGATACTCAGTGTACCGTTGCGCATCTCGGTATTGGAAGATGCGCCTCCGAAAATCACCGGCGTACCCTCGCGTATCAGCTGGACGAGCACAATACCGGCCAAGACCTCAGCATTCTGCAGGGCCAGATTTCCTGCCAGCGTAACCGGCCCGGTGGCCCCGGCGATGGCCAGTGATGTGATCAGCGCCGGTTGGCCGGCGGCAGCATATTCCATCAATGCCCCCAGCATCCGGGCATCATATTTTAGCGGTGTCAGCGGTCCAACAAGGCCGATGATAGCGGGGGCTGACTCGAGTTGACTGCGGCCGCCCGCCACAATGGCCGCCATCTGAATACATTCTCTGGCAGCCCGGGCGCCCATAGTGCTGCCCATGATGCATTTATCCGAATATTTCACAGCGGCATAAATCATATGGGCATGGCGGGATTCATAGGGCACATCGGTGGGTTCGACGACCGTGCCGCTTAAAATATCCTGATAGGCACTGGCAGCGGTTAGTTTGACAAAGTTTTTAAAATCTTTCAGGGTTGCCTTGCGTCGGCCGTTTACAAGGTCAGTGACAAAAGCAGCACCGTAACCGGGGGCAAAGAGAATGTTACCACCGCCCACAACCACATTGTTTTGCGGGTTGCGTGCATGCAGTGTAAAGCGGCGGGGTGCTTTTTGAATTTGGGCTTCGACCAGCCGGGATGGTAAAAAGACGCGCTGGCCCTCGACCCTGGCACCCCCTTTTTTGAACACCGCCACAGCCTGTTGATCGCCCATATCGATTCCGATTTCTTCCAGAATTTGCAAAGAAGCGGCATGAACCTTCTTAACCTGTGTTCGGGTCAGAATTTCAAAGCGTTGCATTTGTTTTATCCTTTCAGCAAAACCCTATGAGCTCTTAGTGAAAAATGATGCCCAAGTCAAGTGAAATTACCGCCACCGCTGCTTCAAATAACAGAAAAATTTTTTGCATGATTTGACATGCAATATTACCTGTAATACGGTGTTCAACAAAAAAAGATTAAGGTGGTCATTATGAAACCGTTGAAGTATTCAATCACCATTAACCTCGCGCTGACGATCAAAGACGATGGCGCCAGCATCCAGCTTGAAAATGCTGATCTAATACCGGCCGTCGTTATGCTGCCGGACGCAGATAAATCCCGCCGCCGAAAGGCCCGCTCCAAATCCAAAAAAAAGACCATCCATGATATTATCCTGCAAACGGCCCAAAAATATGTCTTGGATTCCGGTCAAAACAAGTTCACAGGCGCAAAACTCTTCAACCTGTCCCTTGTGCGGTATCCCGAATTGAAGAGAAAGTCATTTGCAGCACAGATGATCGCGGCTGCCTCCAATCACCCCTCACAGCGGCATTACTCAAATCGCAAGGATTACTTTACATACCTGAGTAAGGGCTGTTACAAACTGAAAAAAAAGTATCTGGATATTCCTGCAGACAAGTTAGTGCCGCCTTCTGACCGCGTGCGGGACTATGTCAAAAGAAAATATGTCGATCCTGCCAAGAAAGCCGGTAAAAAGAGTTTGTCCATCCAAGCCGGCGACATTCACAGGGAACTTGGATTCACAAGACGCATCCCGGTCGTCTGCTCGGCGCTCCGGTCCCGCAAATTCCAAAATAAATGCGATATCAAACTCGCTTATATCGACGGTCACAACAACACGACCACCGCCAAATTCACCTATCGACTCAAACAGAAGTAAAAATTGTTACAAGATCAATCTGGTCTAGATTTTGTTGACGGTTGCTAAAACGCGTTGGGCGGCGCCCGTTCCGGCGTAAAAATATGCCTTTGCGTTTCGGCTGATTGTGCGGTAGATAAAGATTGCTCGTTTGTGAAAGTGCCGGAAAGCGGTCACTTTTTATGACCTCATTACATCCCACAAGGAGGCATCATGATTCAGACCGGTTTGATAGAAAAACAATCGGCGTTTTTCAGGCTTCTGAGCGACGATCAGATCGAGGAAATAAAACGCGCGGCCTTTGAAATCATGTCGAAAGTGGGATTTCGCGTTCATCACAAAGGCGCCTGTAAAATGCTCAAGCAGGCCGGTTCTCTGGTCAGGGGGGAAATCGTTAAAGTGCCTGAACATGTCGTCCTGGAGTGTCTGCGGACGACGCCCAAGGGCTGGACGGTCTACGATCGCGAAGGCAACCGCGCCATGGAAGTAGAAGGCCGCAAAAGCTACTACGGCACCTCCACGGCCAGCCCGAATACCAAAGATGCGTTGACCGGAGAAGTTCATCCGACCCGCGTGACCGATATCGGCATCGGTGCCAAGGTGGCTGACGCACTGGAGAACATCGACTGGGTCATGCCGATGGGATCTGTTCAGGATGTGCCGCCAACCGTTGCCGATTTATTTGAATTTGAAGCTGTTGTGACAAATACCACCAAGCCCATTGTATTTTTAGGATATACCCCTCGCGGTGTTGAGCTTGCCTTTGAAATGGCCGCCAAGGTGGCCGGCGGAATGGAGAGACTTCAGGAACGGCCATTTGTCATTTTTTACCCCGAGCCGATTTCACCGTTTGTCTGGCCTGCGGATGTGGTTGATCGCCTGTTTGTCTGCGCCGATCTGACTTTGCCGCAGATCCAGGGGCCGACAGTACAATTCGGTGCAACCGGCCCTGTCACGCTGGCCGGTGCCGTTGCGCAAGGCACAGCCGAAGCGCTGATGTGTGTGGTTCTGGCGCAACTGCGCAACCCGGGCTGCCCGATCGGCCTGGGTTGTAATTTCGGTTTATTTGACATGACTGCTGGCCTTTTGTCCATCGCCGCACCGGAGATGAGCCTGGCCCTGGCGGCACAGGCCGAGGTGGCGCAATCCTTTCAACTGCCTACATGGGGCCTGGCCGGGGCAACCGACGCGAAAGTACTGGATGCCCAGGCTGGATCCGAATCGGCTTTCTCGATCCTGGCCCAGGGCCTGGCCGGCTTGAATTTGATCCATGATGTCGGCTATATGGACAATGGAATGATCTGTTCCACCGCCCAGTTGGTTCTTGGTGATGAAAACATCGGGATGGCCAAGCACTTTATACGCGGCATCGAGGTCAACCGCGAAACCCTGGCCCGCGAGGTGATTGAAAGGGTCGGACCCGGCGGGCATTTTCTGGATCAAGACCACACCTATAATCATTTCAAAAAGGAACTCTGGATTCCCAATCTCATGACACGATCAGCCCTGTCGGACTGGCAAGAGCAGGGCGCCAAAGACATGGCCGCCCGCATACAGGAAAAGCTGGAAGATATAGTTAAAAATCATGAGGCGCCAGCGCTGCCGGACAAAACCGTCTCCGCACTGAAATCGATTCGACAGAAGGGCGAAAAGGAACTGGGCAAAGGATAAGCTCGGCCGCTAATTTGCAAATTGATCAACGATTTGTTGAATTTCCCGGGCCTGCTCGGCAGGAATCAGCGCCGGCTGGTGATCGCGCAGGATGTCTTGAACTTTTTTCTGGGAGCGCTCCCGTAAACTTGTACCGCCGGCTGAATGCCATTCTTCATAGCCCATCCTGCTGATCAGCCCGGGACGCCACTGGGTCTGGCGCAAATGTTTAAGGGTGTGCGGATGGGTCAAAAAATCGCCTTCAACGCCCGCTTCCCCGATGACGTCCAGCGCCAGCATATCGTCATCAACCGGAATGCCCCGTGCCAGACGCCGGACCTGATCTATCACTTCATCCAGAATCACCATCAACTCCAGGCTGCCCGTGCGTCCGAAATCCATATAACCGACATCGTGATTCAAGTTCGATCCGGCCATAGCGGCCATAAATGTCTCCAGGCCTGCCTCAAACACGGCCTGTTCGTCCGGAATCTGTGCATCGGTGGTTCCCGCATACCCCCAGCTGGGCAGGTCATAGTAATGGCTCATTTCGATGATCGCCTGTAAGGACAACAAAAACTCGGGTGCATTATAGGAGCATTCACCGGTGGCCATATCCAGTACCGCCGGCCCCATTCCCATCACAAAGGGTGCACCTTTGGATTTTAGCTGGTGGATCACCAGACCGCATAAACACTCCGCCAGTCCCTGAGCCACATGCCCGGCAATGGTCATTGGCGCTGTAGTGCCGGCAATGGGTGCCGCGGAGTATACCAGGGGAACGGATGTTTCGGCACAAAACAACAGCTTGTCCAGGCTGTAAAAAGGGTGCTTCAAGGGGCTGATCGGATCGCTATAATGAATCATCAGCGGTTTTTCGCGCAACTGCCGGGCTGAACCCCTGAGAACGCAGCAGATCTGCCACATCCGAGCAAGGTCATCGCGGCCCCGGGCAGTACTGACAATGGGCTTGCTGGCATTGGCGGCCATGGCTTGAAAGCTGGCCAGATATGCGACCTGCGGCGGACAGTCAGACGGGTGCGCAAACGACATGATAAAGTCAATATTGGGAAGGGCATCAGCCACACGCGCTGCACGGCAAACGTCTTCAAGGACACACGCGCGCCGCTCGTTTTTGATCGCATCATGTGAAAAAATAAGGTCTGACCCGGTGCCAAAGTACGTCCGTCGTCCTCCGACATCCATGCAATGGTTGGCCGCCCGATCGTAAACGGCAATGTTTTTGGGCGTGCTATCTATAGCCTGCATGACCAGATCGGAAGGTATTTTTACGATATGGTCTTTTTCAACCCCGCAGCCGGCAGCGGCCAGCAATTCGAGCGCCTGCTCATGCAAAATCTTCATACCGACCTGCGCCAGGATTTCCAGCGCTGTCTGATGGATTTTGTCTTTATTTTGATCTGAAAGGAAATTTAAGGTTGGTGCAAAAAGGCGGGAATCTTCACTCATCATGCCGCTTCCATTGCCACAGGGATTGGGGTCAGGCTGCCGGCCGGGCAGCACATTGCGTCCCGCTGAGGCCCAGCTCAGCCAGTTTTTCGGTCATCGGGTGTCCGGTGTCATCCCAGCCCATGATGTCATAAAACTCCTGCTTCATGGGTTCCATCCATTCGGCCGGTTTCGAGGGCTCAATCCCGGCATTATATGCTTTCTCAAAAAACATCATCGGTAGCCGATCATTCAAAACTCCGGCCCCATGCTGCTGGTTAAAAAGGCGCTCGAGGTTGACAATACGTTCACCGGCTATAAAAAGGTCGGTAACATTTACCGTCCGACCACCCAGGGCCGAAACGAGTTCGGCTTCGCCCACCAGATCATAGGTACAAATCAAACACAGCGCCGGAACCTTGCATAATCCCAGACAGTCCAAAACCGAACCGACAATCATGGCTCGTCGCACCAGTTGGGCTTTTCCCTGGATCGACCGCGGATCTGTTGAAACAGGGGTACCAAAAACCTGTGTTGCTTTCTCCGGTAGCCATTTGTATTCCATGGTAGCGTAGATATCACTGAAATCCGCACCCCGGCTGGAAACCGAATACCCCAGAGCAGTCCCCATCATGTTATAGGGGTGATAGCCGGCCATTTCCAGGCCTTTTATATGGGCCGCATAGTTTTCAGCCCCACGACCGATAACCTTCGCTGCCTGCCGGACACCTTGAGCCAGAACTTTGCCAAATCCGGTGCCATCAGCCATTTGTCGGATCAGTTTCTCCATGGCCTCGCCGTTACCCCAGCGTAGGTCTAATCCGTCGGTATCCGACATTGTGATAATGCCACGATCAAAAAGATCCATGGCAAACGCAATGACCGTTCCGGCCGAAATGCTGTCCATACCCAGGCGGGTGCACAGGTTATCCAGATAAACCAGGGTCTGCAAATCATTTAAGCCGCACTTGGCGCCCAACGCCAGCATGGGCTCGAATTCGGGTCTTACGGCTTCTTTGCCCTTCAGCCTTCCAGTTGAAAATCTGAGATCGGCTTTACACTGAACCGGGCATCGCGGGCAGCCATGCCTGCGGGTAATATTTTGTTTCAGCTTTTTGCCGTCGATTCGCTTAACATCTTCAAAGTGGTAGTCGCGATAGTTGCGGGTGCCCAGAATAGCCAGTTCATCCGCCCATTCAACATAACCGGCCCCGCCATGCGCTTTCATGGTTTTGAACTCCGGCGCGTATTTCATTTGCCACAGATAGTGCTTGATGGCTTCATGGGTGTCATTTTTGGGGCGAAATGCAACCGGAGACTTTCGGGCCTTGACAACAATCGCCTTCAGGTTCTTGGAACCCATGACGGTGCCCATGCCCGTGCGCCCGGCCGCGTGGTCCCGATCGCTGATGATACAGCCAAAGAGGCATCCCTTTTCACCCGCCGGACCGATAGATAGGATCTTTAATTTTTCAGTACCCAGCCTTTCTTTTAGTAAGGCTTCAGTTTCCCATGTATCCTTGCCCCAGAGAGATTTGGCGTTGCGAATCTCAATGGTGTCACCATCAATCCAGAGGTACACTGGTTTCGAAGCCCGACCGCGGATAACCAGTTGTTGGATACCGCACAATCGCAAGCTAACGCCGAACCCGCCGCCGATGTTGGAACTACCCAAGATGTGCGTTAAGGGAGACAGTGCATTGATATGCAGTCTGGAAGAAACGGGTGCCGCCGTGCCGGTCAGCATGCCACACGACAGGGTCAGTATATTTTGGGGGCCGAGAGGATCGATTCCGGGAGGAATTTGATCGGAGAGGAGCTTGATGTTCATGCCACGACCGCCCAAATAGTTGCTTTCCGCATCATCAGGGCATGCAGCCAAGTTCCATTTTTCCTGGGTCAAATCAATTTCAAGGACATTTCCCAATAAACCCATTGCTTTCAACTCCCAACCCATATGAAGCGGGGACCTGACAATCCCCTTTAGGCACTAAAACTTTTACTCTAAAGAATCAAATGGCGGGTGTCAAGAACGTTTATTCTACCCCTGCATGGATCCAGCTGCCATTATCACCCTATTATATATTTCGGTTGAAAGCCTAAAGAGGTTAAGGAAAATTTGGAAGGAAACGATTGCATACGCGGCACTGATGCCCCGGATCCGGCATACAAAAACAAATAAAACTGCTTAATTTACTGTAGATCGCCCACCTTTTTTTCAACTGCGCTTAAAATTTTTCCACTGCGCATCAGCTGCTTGACAGCCGCGATGTCGGTTGAAAGGATGCGATCCTTTTCAAGGTGAGAAACGGTCTTGCGGATAACCCGGTAGGCTGCCAGCGTGCCTTCGCCGGGTTTCATATTGGTAAATAAATCCAATGCTTGAGCGGCACACAAAAGCTCGATTGCGATGACATCTTCGGCATTACGGACAATTTCCCTGCATTTACGTGCGGAGATTGTTCCCATCGAAACATGATCTTCCTTATTCGCTGAAGTGGGGATCGAATCGATACTGGCCGGATGACAGAGCACCTTATTTTCAGAAACAAGGGCCGCGGCAGTATACTGCACCAGCATAAATCCGGAATTAAGCCCGCCATCATCGACCAGAAAGGCCGGCAGGCCGCTGAGTTTGGGATTGACCAGGCGTTCGATACGTCGCTCTGATATATCCGCCAGTTCGGCAACCGCCATTGCCAGAAAATCCATCGCCAGGGCCACAGGCTGTCCATGGAAGTTGCCCCCCAGCAAAAAAGTGTCTGCATCTGGAAAGATCAAAGGATTATTGGTAGCAGAATTCATCTCGGTCTCAATTACACCAAGGCAATAGCGGATGGCATCCCGGGTGGCGCCATGGACTTGCGGCGAGCACCTCAAGGTATAGGCATCCTGGACGCGGCTGCAATCCTCATGGGAGGTAATGATTTCGCTGTTTTGAGTCATGCGGGCCATGTTATCGGCCGCTGCCGCCTGTCCAGGGTGGGGTCTGACCTGGTGGATTTTGGGATCAAATTCGGTGCGGCTGCCCATCAGCACCTCCAGGCTCATGGCCGCAGCCACGTCGGTCAATTTAGCCAGCAGGCCCGCATCATAAACTGACAGTCCACCGATAGCGGTCATCACCTGGGTGCCGTTGACCAGCGCCAGGCCTTCACCGGCTTCCAGCTGCAGCGATTTCAGACCGCATTTGTTAAGCGCCTGCCGGCCGGTTAATCGCTGGCCTTTGTACAAGGCTTCTCCCTGCCCGATGAGGACCAGAGCCAGATGGGCCAGCGGGGCCAGGTCGCCACTGGCACCCACCGAGCCTTTTTCAGGAATCAGCGGGCACACGCCCCAGTTCAACAGCGCGACCAGTTGTTGTACGGTTGACAGCTTTATCCCGGAATGGCCTTTGGCCAGATCCTTAATGCGCAATGCCAGGATAGCCCTGACGGTTTCCTCATCAAAGGGTCTGCCGACGCCGGCGGCATGGCTCATCAGGATGTTTTTTTGAAGTCGACGCGTATCGGATTTGGAAATCGAGACATCGCTGAGAGCGCCAAATCCAGTGGTGATCCCGTATATTTTTCGCTCCTCCTGCACCCAACGCTCGATCAGGTGGCGGCTTTTTTGGATCTGCTTTTCGGCATCGGCGGTCAGTTGAGCCTGATTGCCATGGCGCGCAATCGCAATCAAGTTGCCCAGGGTCATGCCCTCTACACCCAGGTATATGGTTTTCATGGTATTCGCCTCGCTTTAATCTACCTTATTGAAATCGCTTGGAATTAGAATAGACAGGTGAGAGAATAGTTGTCAAATATTACCTTGAAACGATTATCAATACAAGTTATCTTGCACGCAATTGACGCTCAACTAAATTGGTTGTTTCAAATATCAAATAATCGTGGAAATTTATTATTTTTGATGAAAACCGATACTGATAAAATCCAGGCCTTTTGTCGTATCTTCAAGATTCCCGCCTCTATCAAACCGTGGTTGGATCGGTTTTTTGAGAAACCCGAAATTGATCTGGTTCTGATGCTCGCCGCACATCCGATGGCGGCAAGAGAAATCGCGCAAGAGTTTCCGCAAACCACTGGAATAGATCTGCAAGAAAATATGTCGCCTTTTTTGGAACGCAGCTATAAGCGTGGCATCATTAACCAACGCAGCGACGGGCGCTATGAACCCGCCGATTTTCATACCCGCTATGATGTCTGGGCCATGTTTGAGGGCTGGAAAGACATTCCGGAGGCAATTCGCGATCAACTCAACGACGGTGAATGGGAATACTCCGAGCGACACTACCAGGATAGCGTCAATCGCATGAAAAAGGGCCAACCCAGAGATCCGTCTGAAATTTATGCCGAATATATCCTCCTGCACGAAGGCGAGGCCCTCCTGGACAAAGTCGAACATATATA
>CAZJHF010000078.1:0-12180 GCA_964545505.1 uncultured Desulfobacterales bacterium
TCTTTCGCTACGCTCCTTTATGCATGAGTTTGCATCCCGCCCGGGCGGGACTGATGATTCATGTAGCGACCGATTTAAAAAAAACTCCCCGACCCCTCGGTTAGTTAAACTGTTGACTAATTGGCTATTCAACAGATTAACGATTTAACCCTTATTGAGTTTCATTTCCGTATTCTTAAAAAAAATTCGGCCAATCACATCTTGCATTTTTTCTTTGATGATAATCCGGTCGTTTAAGACTTCCACCACGCGGCCGCCGTGGGTCCCGATACAGGTGCCCTGCACGATGATGTGGCCCTTGCCGGAAGCTTCCCTGACCAGCCCTTTGTTTCCGCTGACGGTTCGAACGATTCCGGTCAGTTTCAGCTGGCTTAAATCAATTTTTTCCAGCAGTGTGTTGCCTTTTGTATCGGTATCGGCATAGGTGGCCTTCTGGGATGGATCTTTTGGGGTATTTTTTATCAAAGGTTCGAAGGGATCGATCTTGCCGGCGGGGTCATAGCCGGGCGCTTTGTTACCGGCATATGCTGTTACCACATCAATATACGTGTCGTCTTCTGTATCCGGGTCGATGTCAGACAGATCCGGTTTCGGCGCCGGCATGGTTGTTTTCTGATTTTCGGCGGCTGGCATAACGATTTTTTTACGAACGACTACCGGTTTGTTGGAGGTGCGAGCCTCGCAAATGGGATACAAAAGAAGCGTAAACAAGGCCGCCACACCGCAAATTGTGCTGACTCTAAAACGTATTGATCTCATAATCTACCTCCCTGTATGCGTTTTTAGAGAGGTAGTCGAAATCTTTTCTGCAAGAGTGACATTTTTTTAACCCGCAATCGGAAAACTCAGGACAGGGCAGGGTGGCTTCTAAGGTTTATGCAGTTTCAGGACCTTTTTTTGAGTTCTAATTCTACCGTAAGCGTCTTCGATCTTTTCTTCAATAATGACGCGGTCTTTTAAAATCCGGCTGACACTGCCGGTGTTGATGCCGATATGGGTGCCTTCCTGGATCATGTGACCTTTGCCGGATGCGTCTTCTACGAGGGCCTGGTTGCCCTTGTCGGAAAGCATTACGCCAACCAGCTTTAATTGACTTAGATCCAATTTCTCCAGCGGGCTGCTCGCTTTTGATTTTTTATAGGCCGCGCGGCGTTTGCTGCGAAACGAGGGTTCAAAAGGATCTATCGACCAGTTTTCATGCATTGAAAACGAACCGACGGTTACTGGATCTTGCTGAGCAGGCGCCGCTGTCTGGTCGGCCTGTTTTTTACGGGGTACCGCAACCGGGGAAATCCTATTTTTTACGGTTTGAGACCATTCAGTACGGCCTGTTTTTTTGACACTGGAATTGACGCTATCCAGTACGTCGAGCCTGGAAATAACAAACATGAAACAGACCACCACCACCGGTGCGGCAATGATTCTGAGCGTCATAAAAGTGCCACCCAATATTTTTTCCATTAGCGAAGATCGAGGCGGCTGACTAATGGCATCCGACAGCGCCGGCAATATTTTCGGCGGCGTTTTGGCCAGCTCCTGGGATTCGATTTCAGCTGTGCGGGCATCGAGGATCATATCCATGCAGGCACGGCAGTTTTCGAGATGCGCCTCCATGGTCTTCTGTACATCCGGCGTCAATTCTTCGAATGCATAGGCAATGGCCTGTTTAGAAAACGGACATTCGTTGAGTGCTTTTTCATTATCACCGCTATAACCGTTTCGCAAAGAGTCCAGTAATTGCGAAGACGTTTCTGCCTTATTCAAATTTTTTTTAATCATCTGTTTTCCTGTCCCGCTGATTGTTTAACAAACAACAGTTCCCCTCACTATAGTCGTCCCTCGTCATTCAAAAGTGACAATAAATCCCCTTATTTTTTAGCAATTCAATAAATCGGTATAATCCAGTCCGTTGGTGTCAAGGCACCGGCTCAATACGTTTTTGAATTTAGCCATCGATCCGGTTTCTTTGCGGGTAAATTGTTTTTTGATGGCATCAACTTTGCGCTTTATTTCTTCAGGATCAACACTGCCCCAATTTAATTCCCGTGCCGCCATCTGCTCATAGCTCAAACCCTCCAGATTCATGCGGATAAGGTTGGCGTCCCGGGGTGATTGATCCGATAGCTGGACCAGGGCTTTTTGGATCAATTTGCACTGTTCTTTTGCCATTAATTCCGTCTCCGGCGTTTGTTGGCTGTGCCGTTGATCGTCTTCTTCATTTTCATGCGTGACCGGTTCGACCTTGCGTTCCCGCGCTAATTTGCGGTTGGCATCGATAATTCTTCTGTTCAGGATAACAGTCAAATACGTCTGCAGGGAAGCCTTGCCGTTGTATTTGCAGATGGCTTTGCCATTTAACAGTTCGAGCCAGAATTTTGAAAGCACACTTTCAATTCCATGCGGGTCCTTGTCGAACAGACGATGGCGGGCAAAAGCCGCAAACAAATGCGCGTACCGATTGTACAGCTCCATGATCGTATTCCGATAGCCGGCACGCAGCTTGTGGCAAATTTCCTGCCCCAGGTCATAATCCATATGTTTTGGATGACTTTTCATAATAGAAACCGCAAGCAATTTCCTTTAGAACCATTGATGTCGGCTGCCCGACAGCGTAATCTGGCTTATGTACAATTATATCGGCTGATTAAAAGTCTAACTTGAGCAGGGATTAAAAAGATAAGGTGTACCGTAAATACGTGCTCAAAAACGGTTTACTGGCAGGAAATGCGGCGGGGCAGGGCGGAGAGGAAGGTAAAATGCCCGCCGGTCTTTTTAAGCACCTGAAAAAATTAAAGTAATTTGGCTTGAAAGCCGATAACACCCATAAGCGGCCAGGTTCCGGCCAAATACTTTCAGCGGGAAAACACGCATGCCGGTTTATCAATTTATCTGCAAAAAACACGGTGGGTTTGAAAAAATAACCATCAAGGCGGAATGGGACGACATCCGCTGCCCCAAATGTGGCGCTAAATCCAGAGTGGACAAAAAATGCAATTTAGAGCATGAATTTTTTGTTAAAAAATTTCTAAAACAAGCGCTTAATTATTTGCAATAGATCCACCTATATTCATTAAAATAAAATCCCTTATCGATTAATCCAACCCCTTGGATAGTTGACGTCCTAAATTTTGATCGTATCTTTTTCATGCAAGGTTCAGGAAATAATTGCAATGGCCTGGCCGAATTCACAGGCAAAGGAGCAAAAAGATGCCGCTAAAGGGAAAAACCATTGGAATCCTTGTTGGTCCCGGATATGAAGATCTGGAATTCTGGGTGCCTTACATGCGCGTCAGGGAAGAAGGCGCGCAGGTCAAAATAATTGCCGCTAAAGGCGGGGAATCTTTTACCAGCAAAAGCGGCGGGTTAACCGCCGTAAGTGAAGTCGCAGCCGGCGAGATCGCTGCCGATCAATTGGAGGCCTTGCTGGTGCCCGGCGGATGGGCGCCGGACAAGCTGAGGCGGGATCCGGATATCCTGCAACTGGTTCGGGAGATGAACCGCCTGGGCAAAATCCTGGGATTTATCTGTCATGCCGGGTGGGTTGCGGCAAGCGCCGGAATCTGTAAAGGCAAACGGGCAACCGGCAGCATCGGTATCAGGGATGATCTGGAAAATGCCGGTGCCGTATGGGTAGACGAGCCCGCTTTCCGGGAGGGAAACCTGGTGTGGGGGCGGGTGGTGGCCGATATTCCGGATTACTGCCGGGAGCTGATCAGCGCGCTGCAATGACTGCGGCGAAACACATCCGACCAGAAAGGTATCGTTTCATGGACGTACCCAATTACACACAATCTCAAAGGCTGTATGTATTTAAATGACCTACTCTTTTTCAGGGTAGTACCTTTCGCGACTGCCGACGCCAACGATAATCTCGTTTTCATCAACAGCCTCAATTTTAAATTTGTAGCGCCCCGAATCGGCAAAAGGGCAGGGCCCTTCGATTTGATCGAGCACACCTTTTTTGATGATGCCGCTGCCGTCATAATCCACCGTTTGATGACCATGCGACATCCCGTGGTCGTACAGGGAAACGACCAGAGTCCTGGTGCCATCAGGAATACCGCCGACCCGTATTTCCGGATTACCGCCTACGGCACAGGGCACCAGACCTTCCCAGGTAAAATCGACTTTCAGCTCAACGGCATCCGGGCTGACATTTGAGCATCCGCAGAAACCAGAAATGAGCGCCAAAAAGATCAATGGAATTGAAGCTTTCATTGTTGTTCTCCGGATACCGCATTCACCATGAGAAAGTTATAATTTCATGGACGTCCCTTATTTGACCTGGTTCTCAGATCATGTCAAAATAGTACCAGGTAAATTGATCCTATTTGAAAAACCTTATTACGGGATGCAATGATGAAAAAATTGATGATGTATGCTGTTATTACCATTTTTCTTGGCTGCGCTGGGCTTCTGGCTTGTTCGAATAGTAATAATGCAGAACCGGAACTGGAATCACAAAAAGGGGTGATTGAAGAAATGACCGATAAAGCCGCCAAAAAAGCGGTCAACCGAATTCGGTCGCCCCTTGATAAAGCACGTTCTGTCGCGGATCAGGAACAAGATCGACTGAATGATATGGATCAATCGTTAAAAGATTAATAATAAACCGATTCGCGATCAGCCATATAAATCTAATCGAACCTTTATTCTTGTGTCGATCGCGCTCTCCTAAAAACCAGCTCGACTTCTGATGTTCTCTTCGTATCACCCATGGTAATCTTTTGCGATATTCTCAATGTATTTTCCCCTGGGCTACAAGGATACATCCGGCGATGGCATCCCGCATTCAGCAGCCTATTTCTTAGAATAGAGTGTCTCAAATAAAAGTTCCACCATATTCACGATCCGAGGTCCCGTGCGGCAGGTTAAAGCACAATCAAAAGTATAGACTTTGCCTGACTGAACGGCCTGCAACGACTGCCACGCATTTTTATCTGCCCTACCGGCGGTTGCGTTAAGATCAAAGCCGCAATTAAATATGACCTCAGGATCCCATTCCCGCAGGTGGGTCAAGGTAATCTTGGGATAGGCTTCTTTTTCTGTGCAGGTAACATTTTGTCCTCCGGCCCGGGCGATGATATCGTATTGAAACGACAGGGGGCCGGCAACATGGAACCAGCCATTATCCATGTCTAGAATACGGCAAACAGTTTGTCTGGTTTCGCTCCCGATTATGCCGGCCCTGGCATCTATCGCGGACAGGCGGGCAAGAAGATTCGATTCCAGGTCATGCGATACGTCTGGCGCACCCAGAATTTCCCCTATCCTTGCCATGTCAGCGATGGCCTCTTCAACAGTTTGTGGATTGACAACTATAAAACGAATGCCCTGCGATTCTAACTCGGGCTTCATTCGCTCGTGAGCCGTTTGCAGCCCCAATACCAGATCGGGTTTCAGAGCCAACAGTTTTTCTATGTCCGGTTCGAACCAGCAAGCGACATTTGGCAAATCCTTAACCACTGTGGGATAGTCGCAACTGTCGGTAACTCCGACCACTCGATGACCTAATCCCAGAGCAAACAAAATTTCGGTTAAAGAAGGCGTTAGTGAGATAATCCTTTCCGGCATGCGCTTGTCTTCCTGGATAATGACGATCTCCTTTCAAAAAACGAGTTATCGGAAATGGCAACGGTTCAATTCAATCTTCACTATTCATATCTGAAATTTGATGAGCCGGGGAGGCACCCCGATTGAAAGTACATTTCCGGCAATACGCCTCCCGGAAACATTCAGGGTCGAAATGCGCACCTTGAAAATTCACATGTTCCAGTCTGGCGCCATTAAAAACAACAGCGCTGAGGTCAGCACTGCTGAAATCGGAATTGAAAATTTGTGCGTTGTGGAAATTGGCTTCCCGCAGCAGAGCATGGCTAAAGTCAGCCAATTGGATGGTGCTATCGGTAAAGTTGACCTTTTGCAGGACGGCTGATTCCCATGTTGAGAACCTGAGGTTGGTGGCCGTAAGATTGGTGCTTTGTAGCACGACTTTCGTTAAATATGCGTTATGGAAAAATGCCCCCTCAAAATCCACATCCGTTAGGGTCGCACTGGAAAAATCGGTAAATTGGAGATTGGCCCGGCTAAAATCGCAGCCATCCAGGATAGCCCCTGTCAGGATACTCCACTGAAGATGGGCCTGGTTGAATCGGCATCTTTGAACATTGGTCCCCTGGAGATTAGCGGTGCGTAGATTGGCACCGCCAAAGTCGACATCCTCAATAACTGCGCGTGTCAGGATCGCACCAAAAAGATCACGGTCGGATAAGTCAATGCCATTCAATTCAGCTCTAAGCCCCCGGTTGCCCGATGACTTTAGCCACTGGCGGTGATGTCTGAGGACCACATCCAGTTCATCAAATGAGATTTTTTTGTTTGCCTTGTGCTGCATATGCCTATTTGACCGGTATGCCATTCTTTGATTAAGTCCGCGCCTTAAATTTTTTCTTTATCTCGCGGTTCGGCTATCAATGTTTTTAATACATCCTCTTTGCCGACGATACCAACAACTTTATCACCCTCTACAACCGGCAGGGTGTGATATTTTTTGTCGACCATTAGTCGGGCAACTTCTTCAATTTCGGTATCAGGGCCAACCGTCACCGGATCGGGTGTCATGGCCTGCTCCACCGTTAAGGCTGCTATCTTTTCAACCTCTTTGTCGATTCGCTTCATGGATGTTAACGGTATAAAGCTCTCCAGCAAAGTAAACACAGATGGGATGGGAATACTCTTTTGCTGAACGACCAGATCACTCTGGCAGAGAATGCCCACCAGCCTGCCGAACGCATCGATCACCGGTAAGCCGTTAACCCGCTTTTCCAAAAGAATTTTAGCAGCATTCACAATCTCCGTGTCAGGAGAAATCGTGGTGACCTCCTTTGTCATGATATCTTTGGCTCTAAGCATGGTAACATTTCACCCCTTTCAGTGATGTTCAATTTCGGCAATGACCCTGCAGGGTAATCCGGTCATGCCTTCAAAGTTAAGCGGAAACGTATAAACCGTAAATGGATGACTTCCCGCCGCATTTAAAAGTAAATCTAAATTTGCCAGGTTCTCGATGATAAATACGCCCTTGTCCGCGCAATATTGATCGGTTCGGGTGTGCTCAGCACCCCTGCGCACGCCTGCGGCGTCAAGGCCAATCAAACTGACTTTTTGTGCAATCAAGTAGCGTATGAGTTCCATTGACATCTGCGGGTGCATTTTAAAATATTGCGGTGTGCCATAGCCGGCTTCTTTCAAAAATCCCGTATGAAAAATAACAAAATCATTTCTGTTGATTTCAAGCGGTCCCAGATCTTCAATGGTTATGTCATCGTCCCTGACGTCACGGACATCGACGATTTTCCCGCATCGCCGGGCATTATCCAGAGAAAATTCTTTGTTCATGACATCAAAATGGGTTCCGAGATGACCCAGTGCCGTCATCTTTTCATTTTTAAAAATCTCACGCCATTTGGATTCCGTGATTTTTACCGTTAGGTCAATTTTTTTCATGTCGTAATGCTCGCTGTTTGATGTGCGCGTTGATTTAAATTTTCGAACCTTTGCAGGCCGAACCTTTTTTCACATGAGCTTCTCAAGGACGATTCGGGCTGCCCATCTAAAGAATACCCTGATATAGTTTCCGCCCGCTAAAACCATGCCAGCCACAAAGACCAGATGAGCGATGATAAGCAAGGTGGGACCGCCGATGATAATAATCAGGGGTTCCTGCCGGGATACCGCTAAAGCGCCGATTAATCCAACCGCCGGCAAGCCGATGATGAAACTGCAGCACATTAGAATAATCCCAAAAAAAGTTCGAGCTGTGGGCTTTTCTTTAAACGCACTGAGATCGGCACTATCTTTAATAGCCCGGCTGGCAAATTTTGTTTTGGCGATGCCTCTGGCTAACTTTTGGATTATGGTCAACAACGAAAACCTTCAGGAGCCTTGGTATCAATCGGTATTAAAACAGCAGATCGGCTGAGCTTTATAGTTGGGGTCGCATAAGCATTCAGGCCTGACGTTTCGGCGAAAGCGACGATCTGCTGAAAGCGATTTGAGGAAACATGAAACCGGGGCTCGACAATAAGCAATTTCCCCTCCGGCTTGAGGCATTGAACAATCTGCTGAAAGAATCTTTGGGGGCTGGGAACTTCATGCACCATCCAGAAAGCGAGAACGAAATCAATCGGCGTGTTGATCCCAAGATTGTTCGGTTCGCTTTTATGCGGGCGGATGATATCTGCCACACCGGCTTTTTCAGATCGTTTTTGCATCGCTGTTAGCATCTTCGCCTGAACATCAGCCGCTATGACACAGCCCGTATCGCCAACAAGCCTGGCAAGTCCAATGGAAAAAAAACCCATTCCACAGCCCACATCCAGAACCGTCATGCCCCTGGCGACATACGCTGCCAGTATTTTTTCCGGATTGTGAAAAAAGTACCGCAAGCGGTTGTCAAATGTGTAAGCGAACCACCACGGACAAATATGACCACCCATGCAAACATTCCTCCATACTCATGTCTCACTCAACCCAAAGGGATGCTGTGTTTGAACCTTTGAACCTCTGAACGCGGAACTCTGAACCTTTCTAATCCTTAACAAAGGATTGCAGCACCGCGCGTTGCCAGGCCTCGTTATAGCCGTCTGCTTCAACCGTGCCGCCGGCGCGTTGTTTCTGGGAAAAGCTGATGCGCACAAAATCACGGAAGCGTTTTTCGACTTTTTTGCGCAGCGGCTCGCACAGCTGATCGTACATGACATCATCCACATCGCTAAAATCAAAAAATATGGCCAGGTTGTTAACGATACTGTCAACGGTATTTTTCGGAACATCCTGGATGCGGACGGCAGCCATTAGCTGGTTGGCCACATCCACCAGGCCGTGGCGGATGACTTTTTTAATGTGCTGGTGCTGGTCCGCCGTCCAGAACATGCGGTTGCGGTCCATGCTCAGCTCGCATTTATCCTGGCCCATCAAATTGATGCGGCTGACGACATGCTGCCGTGCGCCTTCGGGGAACAATGAATCCATCTGGGTCACAAATATGCCGTCCTGGAACACGGAAACCCCGCCGCTGGATGTTTCCAGAGCATGGATGTGGTCACCCAGATTTTTGGCGCCCAGCCGCACGTATCCCTCGGAATCTTCAAAATTCAGCGGAGCCAAAAAAACCGGGCCGGCGCTTTTAGCGGTTTCGTAGGCCAGCTGCTCGCGGCCGATTGTGGTGGTGTTGCCGCGCTCATCTCTAAGGGTGACCGGTATTTTCAAAAACCGGATGTTGGTCTTGAGGTAGCCGGCAAATTCCAGGCTGCGGCAGTATTTTATTTTTGATTCTTTCAGATGAAGGGTCACCTCGGTGCCCACCGAAAAATCTTCTTCCAATTCCCTTACATCAAAATAATCCCGCAGACCCCTGATGGTGATCGCCAGTCCCGCAAAACCGGTTTTACGGGTTTTGATCACGATTTTTTCAGCCACCAAAAAACTCGACAGAAACCCGATGCCGAACTGGCTGATAAAACCAAAGTCGATCCGGCTGTCCCGATTGATATCTCTGATCTCGTTGGATTGGTAAAACGAGATACCGATGGCTAAAAAATACTTTTCAATCCACTGGCGGGTCATGCCGACACCGTTGTCCCGCATCTTGATGACACTGATGTCGTCGCTGAATTCAATCGAAATGGCCGGCGAATAGGATTGATCAATCAGCCTGCGGTAATTGCAGGCATCCACGGCATTTTGGATCAGCTCACGCAAAAATACGCGTTTGTCCGAATACAACCGGTTTCCCATAAACAGCTGCAACCCGGCCGAGGAATCGACGCTAAACTTCAGATCGATCGGTGTGTAGCCCTCGGGTTCGATTTCATAAATCACGTCTGAATACAAAAAGCGCGGGCGGACCTGTTGGTTCATATGTTCGAGCGCGCGTTGCACGCTGCGCTCATGGTGTTTTAAGGCCCGGTGAACTTCAGGGTCGTTGCACAAAATTTTGAGTCGAATCGTTGCATTTAAATACGGGTGGGGTCCAACAGTGGTTACGCTGAAAAAATCGATAAGCTCGTCCGGCGCAAAGCGGCCTTTTTGCGGCAGGTGTTGGTATATGTGTGCAATCGTTGCTGTGGCTTTTAGATCAAGCGCCCGGGCCAGCTGCAGGCATGCGGCCAGCAGCGGCACGTTCGGCACCGCACCATCGGTGGCAACCCCGGCCGGATTGCTGCCGCCATCGCTGCCGGCCTGCAGGCATACCCGTGCAATGATGTCGGCCAGGTTTGCACCTGCGATGCCCAGGTTATGCCAGTCGGTGCGGATCAGCTCGGCAGATCGGGTATATATCAATTCACTATCATCAGCGCTCACCGTCCCGTTGCCATCTGTAAGGCCGATGTCGCCCAGATAGGCCGCGGCATACAGAACAAACAGGTGTCGGGTCTGCATGCTCAATATCTGGGTTTGTTCATCATCCAGCAGCCAGTTTTCAAAGCAATCAATCATGCGGGTGCCCTGTTCGACCAGATCAATCGGGCTTCGGGCCTGGATTTGGGGTAGATCGCCAACTGCCGTACGGATTGCCCTCAGATCCGCTTTCAAATCGCTCTCGATTTTGTCCGCCATGGCATCCATCTGTTTCTATCCTGAAAAACAAACTATTGCTTTCGGTCAGTCCGCTAGCGACTGAAATTTATGCTCAAATGGCTGACCGCTTTGCCCAGTGCTTTTCTTAATTTCTTGCTGCCACCTTCACGGGCAAGGAATTTTTCCAGGGTCTCCTTTTCCAGGTCGGCGCTACCCATCTTTCCATCTTTGCTCAGCGTCACCCGGTAGGAGTTCTTTTTTTTGCCGGGCTCCACTGCAACGACCCGGACCCGTTTGTCCAGCTTCTGGACTTCTTTACTCAGGGCCTCTTCAATCACCTCAACCGTTATTTTTGCCATCTTCAAATCCCTATTTTTAATTTTTTAATGTGTTTTCAAGGAATTCCGTAAAACGCTTCCAGGATTTTTTGTCCGCCGCTTCCTGATAGCGGCTACCGCCAAAAACGGTAAACGCATGCCTGGCACCTCCGTAGGTGATCATTTCGTGGTCCACCCCGGCTGCTTCCAGTTCTTTAGCCAGGTCAGCAAACTGGTCCATGGTAATGGCTTTATCCGCTGAGCCGTGCATGACGAGTATTTTGTTCCGGGTTTTACTATAATCCTGTCCCTGCGGTGTCTTCAGGCCACCGTGGAAAGTGGCAAAGCCTTTCAGGTTTGCCCCGGACCGGGCCAATTCAAGCACGGCCGCGCCACCGAAGCAATAGCCGAAAGCGACGCCGTTATCGATATTGGCGCCTTTTTTTCTGGCTGTTTCCAGTGCCCCTTTCATCAAGGCCCGCATTTTTTCTCGGTCTTTATAGAGTTCCCCGGTGTGCTGGCGCTTGTCCTTTACCTCGGTTGGCCGTATCCCGGCGCCAAATAAATCCAGCGCAAAAACAGCATAACCCAGATCAGAAAGCATGTGGGCGCGCTTTATTTCATAATCGGTCAGACCATCCCAATCATGAATCAACAACACGAATGGCGCCCCGGCAGAAGGGCTGATGTAGTATCCTTCATAGGATTTTCCATTAATCTGATAGGTAACCGATGCACCCGTGCCAGCCAGGGCAACAGTTGCGATCGTTAAAAACAAAAACACATATATAAAGTATCGCATGATAAAATACCTCTTTCGGTTTTTTGGTTAAAACGCTTTGCCTTACATTCGGTCCCGCCCGGGAGTACACACTATTTTAAACATGACGGATTGCATTTCAAGGTAATACAGCATGTGAATCAAGTCGAGCTATCAAAGCGGGTCTTGCAATAAAAGCGTGTTTGAAAATGCCCGGAATGAAGGTTCGAGGATATAGCGCAACAAATCAATCCGGTCGGCTTTATGCTGAACCTGTTCAAAAAAGTATACACGATATATACTTTTTCCTACACAACTCAATCCACCCGATTTTTGGTATGATTTATAAGTAGCTGTATTTCCAACGCATTGTTGTCTCTTCGTCTAATGTGCTGATATTGCATAATTTTTGCTTTATTCTGTTATGGGCGGACACATTCAGAGCGTAAATGCGCTGAAATGTATTTTTGCGCCGACATACATGGGGGGAGCTCATGTGGAAATATTGAGTCTTGGTTCATT